>NZ_JAGIYX010000043.1:0-65803 GCF_017813315.1 Kitasatospora sp. RG8 | reverse complement strand
TGGCGCCGCCGAGGCCGGCGATCCGGGTGCCCTCGACCGAGAGGCGGTCGCCGTCGACGACACCGCCGGGCAGGACCAGCCGGGCGCCGGACAGGGCGGTACCCCGCGGCGAGGCCGCTGATTCGATTCGCGTTCTCACGCGGTCACCTCCGGGAACGGGCCCGCCGCCGGCCATCGGTGGGGCGGCTGGCCGGCGGGCATCTGCTCAGAACCGCTCAATACTGGTCAGTCCAATCAGATTCAGTCAACCCATCCGTATGAGGACGGCAGCCAGTCGAGGCGCCACCCGTGGTGGGCGCGCGCGGCTACACTCCCCGCCATGCTCAAAGCTGATCGAATAGCTCGGATTCTTTCCTGTATCACGCATGAGGGTAGTGCCAATGTGCACACCCTCGCCGAGCTCCTGGGCGTCTCGGGTGCGACGGTCCGCCGCGACCTCCAGGAGCTCCACGGGCGGGGGCTGCTCAACCGGACCCGCGGCGGCGCGGTGACCGGCGCGGTCAACCTGGAACTCCCGCTGCGCCACCGCCGGGACAGGTACCCCGAGGAGAAGCGGCGGATCGCCGCGCGGGCGGCCCTGCTGGTGCCCGACGGCGCGGTGGTCGGCCTGACCGGTGGCACCACCACCGGCGAGCTCGCCCGCGTCCTGGCCGGCCGCCGGGACACCACGATCGTCACCAACGCGGTGAACATCGCGGCGGACCTCGTCGTCCGGCCCGAGGTCCGGCTGGTCGTCATCGGCGGGATCGCCCGTACCACCAGCTACGAGCTGGTCGGCCCGGCCGCCGAACGGATGCTCGCCCAGTACCACTTGGACATCGCCTTCATCGGGGTGGACGGCCTGACGGCCCGGGAGGGCTGCACCACGCACGACGAGATGGAGGCCCAGACCGACCGGGCCTTCCTGCGCAGCAGTGCCCGTTCCGTGGTCCTCGCGGACAGCAGCAAGATCGGGCGGGTGACGTTCGCGGAGATCTGCCCGCTGGCGCAGGTGCACGACGTGGTGACGGACGACGGGCTCGGGGTGGTGCGGGAGCGGGAGCTCGCGGACGGCGGCGTCCGGGTGCACCGCGCGGGGTGAGCCGGGGCCCGACCCGCGCCCGGCCGGTGCCCGCCCCCGGTTCCGCCCCCGTTTCCGACGCTGTTCCCGACCCGCGCCCGCCCCCGTTTCCGGCCGGCCGGCGCGGGGCCGTCCGCGGGCTCTCCGGGCCCCCGGTGGCCGCTCCCGACCCCGGCCTTCGGAGGCCTGCTCGAAACTGCGATCTTGGTGTTCATGCTTGCACATGTCTGGAAGAAGCGGCTATAAATCACTCAGAATTGAGCATCAAGGCTCAACCTTGCGCAGGAGGACGTCATGGCTTACGTCGACGCGGAGATCGCCAGCCAGCCGGAGTGCTGGCAGCGCGCCCTCGACCTGACCCCCAAGGGGCTGCCGGAGCCCGGTGAGCGTGTCGCGGTCCTCGGCTGCGGCACCTCGCTGTACATCGCCCAGGCCTACGCGGCGCTGCGCGAGGAGGCGGGTCTGGGCGAGACCGACGCGTTCGCGGCGTCCGAGTTCCCGGCCCACCGCCGGTACGACCGGGTCGTCGCCCTCACCCGCTCCGGGACCACCACCGAGGTGCTGGACGCCCTGGCCCGCACCCGCAGCGGCGCGACCGTCGCGATCACCGGGGACGTGTCCACGCCCGTGGTCGACGCCGCGCAGCACGTGGTCGCCCTGGAGTTCGCCGACGAGCGGTCCGTCGTGCAGACCCGCTTCGCCACCACCGCCCTCGTCCTGCTGCGGGCCCACCTCGGCGCCGCCCCGGCCGACCTGCCCGCGCAGGCACAGCGGGCCCTCGACACCCCGCTGCCCGAACGGGCCCTGGCCTCGAAGCAGTTCACCTTCCTCGGGGCGGGCTGGACCAACGGCGTCGCCAACGAGGCGGCGCTCAAGGTCCGCGAGGCCTCCTCCTCCTGGACCGAGTCCTACCCCGCCATGGAGTACCGGCACGGACCGATCAGCGTCAGCAGCTCCGAGAGCACCGTCTGGTTCTTCGGCCCGCCGCCGGCCGGCCTGCTCGACCAGATCGCGCTCACCGGCGCCCGCGCCGTGGTCTCCGATCTCGACCCGCTGGCCGAGCTGGTCCGCGCGCAGCGCCTCGCCGTCGGACTGGCCGCGGCCCGCGGCCTCGACCCCGACCACCCGCGCAACCTCACCCGCTCCATCGTGCTGGACCAGCCGTGACCCTGATCCACGCGACGGGGACGCGGACGACGGCGGCGGCACCGTGAGCGTCATCGCCCTGGACGTCGGGGGCACCCACATCAAGGGCGCGGTGGTCGAGGACGGCCGGCTCGTCGACTCCGCGCGGTGGCACACCCGCGCCGGCCGGGACGCGGACGCCGTCATCGAGACCGTCCTCGGTTGCGCGGACGAACTCGTGGCCCGCGCCCTCCGCCACGGCGGCAGGCCCGCGGCCGCCGGGGTCGTGGTGCCCGGCCTCGTGGACGAGGAGGCGGGCACCGCCGTCCTCGCCGCCAACCTCGGCTGGCGCGACACCCCCGTGCGCCGGTGGCTCGCCGAACACCTGGACCTCCCGGTGGCCTTCGGGCACGACGTCCGGGCCGGCGGGATCGCGGAGAGCCGGCTCGGGGCCGGCCGCGACTGCCGCAACTTCGCCTTCGTCCCGGTCGGCACCGGCATCGCCGCCGCGCTGGTGATCGACGGCCGCCCGTTCGCCGGCGACCACGGGTTCGCCGGGGAGTTCGGCCACCTGGTCGTCCGCCCCGGCGGGGACCGGTGCGCCTGCGGCAACCGCGGCTGCCTGGAGACCGTGGCCTCCGCCTCCGCCGTCGCCCGCCGGTACGCCGACGCCAGCGGCGAGACCGGTGTCAGCGCGAAGGACGTCCTGTGCCGCGCCCAGGCGGGCGACGGTCCGGCGGTGCAGGTCCGGGCCGAGGCGGTCGACGCGCTGGCCGACGGCCTGGCGGCGCTGACCGTCCTGCTCGACTTCGAGCGCATCGTCATCGGCGGGGGGCTCGCCGAGGCCGGCGAGCCGTTCCTGAACCCGCTGCGGACGGCCGTCGCCGAGCGCCTCACCTTCCGCGCCGCGCCGCGGCTGGTCGCCGCCGAACTGGGCCACCGTGCGGGGAGCCTGGGGGCGGCACTGCTCGCGCAGGACCTGCTGGACGGCGGCGGACGATGATCCTCACCGTCACCCTCAACACCGCCCTCGACGTCACCTACCGGCTCCCCGAGGTCCGCCGGCACGGCAGCAACCGGGTGCGCGAGGTCACCCGGCAGGCCGGCGGCAAGGGCGTCAACGTGGCGCGCGTCCTGGCCGCGCTGGGCCAGGAGGCGGTCGTCACCGGCCTGGCCGGCGGGGCGACCGGCCGGGCGGTGCGGGCGGACCTCGCCGCGGCGGGACTGCACGACGAACTGGTCGAGGTGGCGGGCGAGACCCGCTGCACCGTCGCCGTCGCCGAGGACACCGACACCACCGTCTACCTGGAGCCCGGCCCGGTGGTCTCCGCGGCGGAGTGGCAGCACTTCCTCGCGCACTACGAACGCCTGCTGCCCGGCGCGGCCGTGGCCGTGCTCTCCGGCAGCCTGCCGCGCGGACTGCCGGACGACGCCTACCTGCTGCTGGTCGAACGGGCCGGCGCCCACGGCGTCCCGGCGCTGCTGGACGCGGACGGCCCGGCGTTGCTGCACGGCCTGCCGGCCGGCCCCGCCGTGGTCAAGCCGAACATCGACGAGCTGGCGGCGGCGACCGGCGTCCAGGACCCCCTGGAGGGCGCCGAGTTGCTCCGGGCCGCCGGCGCCGGGGCGGTGGTCGCCTCGCTCGGGCCGGACGGGCTGCTCGCCTGCACCGCCGACGGCCGCTGGCGGGCCCGCCCGCCGGGCCCGCTCCCCGGCAACCCGACCGGCGCGGGCGACTCGGCGGTCGCCGCGCTCGCGCTCGGCCTGGCGACCGGGACCGCCTGGCCCGACCGCCTCCGGCAGGCCGTGGCCCTGTCCGCCGCCACCGTCCTGGCGCCACGGGCCGGCCGCTTCGACGCCGGCGCCTACGACCGCCTGCTCAGCCTCATCCGGGTCGGGGAGATCGAACCGGCACACCCTCAAGGAGAACCATGCCCCTGACCGGAACCGGCGAGATCGTCGCCCCCGCCCGCGACGGCGGCCACGGCGTCGGCGCGTTCAACGTGATCCAGCTGGAGCACGCCGAGGCGATCGTCGCGGGAGCCGAGGGCGTCGGTGCCCCGGTGATCCTGCAGATCAGCGAGAACGCCGTGCGTTACCACGGCGGACTGGCACCGATCGGCGCCGCCACGCTCGCCGTGGCCCGGGCCGCCGGCGTGCCGGTGGCCGTCCACCTCGACCACGCGACCGACCGGTCGCTGGTCCGTCAGGCGGTCGAACTCGGCTTCACCTCGGTGATGTTCGACGCCTCCGCGCTCGACTACGAGCAGAACGTGCGGGCCACCGCCGAGGTCGTGGCGTTCTGCCACGAGGCGGGCGTCTGGGTGGAGGCCGAGCTGGGCGAGGTCGGCGGCAAGGACGGCGTCCACGCCCCCGGCGTCCGGACCGACCCGGGCGAGGGCGCGGCCTTCACCCGGCGTACCGGCGTCGACGCGCTGGCCGTGGCCGTCGGCACCTCGCACGCCATGCTCACCCGCGACGCCGTCCTGGACCTGGAGCTGATCGGCGCCCTGCGGGCCGCCGTCCCGGTACCGCTGGTGCTGCACGGCTCCTCCGGCGTGGCCGACGAGACCTTGGCGGCGGCCGTCGCCCACGGCATGACGAAGATCAACATAGCGACCCACCTGAACAAGGCCTTCACCACCGCCGTCCGCCACCGCCTCACCGCCGACTCCCGCCTGGTCGACACCCGGGTGTACCTCGGCGACGGACGGACGGCGGTCACCGCGGAGGTGTCGCGCCTGCTCCGGCTCCTGACCGAGCCGTGCGGCGCGGACCCGGCGGCGGTGGCCCGCTGAAGCGGGGCCCGCACCGCCGCTCATGAGCGGCGGTGCGGGCCCGACCGGCCCGGAGGCCCGTGGCGGCAGCCCGTGGCGGCGGTCCGCGGGGGCGGCCTGTGGGGCGGGCCCGCGGGATCAACCACGACGCCCACGGTGCACGCCGATCGGCTGGGACGGCCCCGGGACTCCCTCTCCAGGGACTCCCGGGGCCGTTCCGCATGCGGCGGCGCCCGCCGGGTGCGCGATCAACTAGGCTCGGGCCGGGTTCAGCGGACGACGGCCGAAGGGCGGCGGGGGCATGCAGTCGGGACTGAGTTTCTCCGCGGCGGACCTGGCGCAGACCCGGTTCGCCGTCTCCCCGATGTGGGAGGTCGTCACCAGCTTCCGGCTGCTCCGGAACGAGGCCGATCCGCCGCTGCACCGGCGCTGGGCCGAGCAGGTGCGGCCGCGGCTGGCTCGGGCCGGGCTCGACCGCGGCTGGCTGGCCGACCTCATCCCCGGTCGCGGCTACCTCGCCGACTTCCTCAACCCCACCCCCGCCACCCCGTTCCCCGCCCTCGGCACCGAACTGGACACGATCCGGCGCACCGGGCCCGGGCAGGTGCGCACCGACCTGGGGAAGCTCGCCGCCGAGCGCGACACCGGCCCGTCGGCGCGGCTCAGGACCCTGCACGAGGCCCCGGCGGAGGGGCTGGAGAAGGTCGTCGCGGAGATCGAGGTCTACTGGGAGCTGGCCCTCGCGCCCTACTGGGCGAGGATCCGCCGGCTCCTCGAAGCCGACGTGTTCCACCGGGCGCGGCAGGTCGCCGAGCACGGCTCCGCCCACGTCCTCAACGAACTGCACGACTCCGTGCGGTGGGACGACGGCACGCTGCGCCTGGTCCGCCGCCACTGCGCGCTGACCCGCGACCAGACCGGCTCAGGGCTGCTCCTGGTGCCCTCGGCCTTCGCCTGGCCGTGCGTGCTGACCCGTTCGGTGGCGCCCGAACCGCCCCAACTGGCCTATCCGGCGCGGGGGATCGGCAATCTGTGGGAGCCGCGGGCGACCGCTTCCACCGACGCGGTCGCCGCCGTCCTGGGCCGCTCCCGCGCGCTGCTGCTGACCGAGCTCGACACCCCGTCCTCGACCATCCGGCTCGCCGAGCACTCGGGTCTCTCCGCCGCCGGGGTCTCCCAGCACCTGACGGCGCTCCGGAACGCGGGGCTGGTCACGGCCCACCGCACCGGGCGGTTCGTCCTCTACGCCCGCACGGCCCTCGCCGACGCCCTCCTGGCCCCCGCCGTGGACTGACGCCCGTCCGGCCGAACGACGGAAGGCGGCACCGTGGGGGTACGGTGCCGCCTCCGTCAACCTGGCCGCACCGCAGGGCGGGTGGCGCCGGGGTGCGGCCAGGGGCCGGTGGGATCGGTGATCGGTGGGATCAGTGGTCCGCGGGACGGGTGACCGGCAGAGTCACCGGTCGGGCGTCGGAGGGTGTTTGCGGGCGGGCGCGGTCACGCGGTGCGGTGGACCTCCTCCGGCCGCACCGGGTGCGCGAAGGGCAGGCCCTCGGTGTAGCGGGCGAGTTCGTCGGCGGCGGCCGCGGCCATCCGGTGGAGTTCGCCGCCGAGGGAGCCGGCGACGTGCGGGGTGAGCAGGACGTTCGGCAGGTCGTAGAGCGGCGAGCCGGCGGGCAGGACGTCGGGGGTGGTGACGTCGAGGACGGCGTCCAGGCGGCCGGCGACCAGTTCGGCGGTGAGCGCGTCCTGGTCGACGAGGGAGCCGCGTGCGGTGTTGACGAGGGTGGCGCCGTCGCGCATCAGGGCGAGCCGCCGGCCGTCGATCAGGTGCCTGGTCTCGGGGAGTTCGGGTGCGTGGATGCTCACCACGTCGGCGGTGGAGCAGAGTTCGTCCAGGCCGACGCTCCGGGCGCCGAGGGCGGCGGCCTCGTCGGCGGCGGTGTACGGGTCGTGCAGCAGCAGATCGAGGTCGTACGGCCGGAGCAGGTCCAGGACGCGGCGGCCGATCCGGGAGGCGCCGATGATGCCGACCGTGCGCCGGTAGTTGCCGATGCCGTCGAAGGCGGCCTGCCTGTGGTAGTCGGCCCGGCGTTCACGGTAACCGTCGCGGAGCCGGAGGACCTGCTTGTTGGAGAAGAGGACGGCGGCGACGGTGAACTCGGCGACGGGCAGGGCGTTGGCCCAGGCGGCGGAGGTCACGGCGATGCCGCGTTCCCAGCAGGCGTCGGTGACGTGGTGCTTGACGGAGCCGGCGGCGTGGATGACGGCGCGCAGGTTCGGCGCGGCGGCGAGGACGGCCTCGTCCAGCAGGGGGCAGCCCCAGCTGCTGACGATCACCTCCGCGTCGCGCAGTGCGGCGGCGGCCTCGGGGGTGGTGAAGTCGTCGACCACGAGGGCGGGTTGGAGCTCGGCGAGGTCGGTGAGCCGGGCCATCGTGCCGGCGTCGATGAGGCGTCCGGCCAGGCCTGGCTCCATCGCGAGCAGCGCGCGGGGGCGGTGCCGTACGGCGCCGTGCGGCGGGGCCGCGGGGGGAAGGGGTGCGGAGGTGGGCACGGGGAACTCCCGTTCGGCTTCGGTGGGGCGGTGGGTCACTTGACGGCGCCCGCGGTGAGGCCGGCCTTCCAGTGGCGCTGGAGGACGACGAAGGCGACGACCAGTGGGACGACGGCTAGCAGCGCGCCGGTCACCACCAGCGGGTAGTACTCGGGGAAGGCGTGGGTCTGGCTGTTCCAGGTGAAGAGACCGAGGCTGACCGGGAACAGCCGGTTGTCGGAGAGCATCACCAGGGGCAGGAAGAAGTTGTTCCAGATCGCGGTGAACTGGAAGAGGAAGACGGTCACGTACCCGGGCATCACCATCCGCAGGCCGATCGACCAGAAGGTGCGCAGCTCGCCCGCGCCGTCCATCCGGGAGGCCTCCAGGACCTCGCCGGGCACGTAGCCGGCACAGAACACCCGGGCCAGGTAGACGCCGAAGGGGTTCACCAGGGAGGGGATGAACACGGCCCAGAAGCTGTTGACGATGCCGAGTTTCGAGGCGAGCAGGTACATCGGCAGGGCGAGTGCGGTGGTCGGCACCAGGACGCCGAGCAGCACCAGGCCGAACAGCTTCTCCTTGCCGCGGAAGGCGTACACGTGGAAGGCGTAGCCCGCGGCGATGCAGACGAAGGCACAGAGGAGGGCGCCGATCCCGGCGTAGAGCAGGGAGTTGAGGTACCAGCGGAAGTAGATGCCGTCGCCGGTGGTGGCGAGCTGGCGGAGGTTGTCGCCGAGGTGCCAGCGGGAGGGGGTGAGGGTGGCGCCGCCGAGCAGGTCGCCGGTGTTCTTGGCGGCGGCGGTCAGGAGCCAGCCCAGCGGGAGCAGGGTGTAGGCGGTGGCGAGGACGAGCGCGCCGTTGACGGCGGCCCTGGAGAGCGTCCACGGACGGCGGGGCGGCCGGGCCGTGGTGGCGGGGGCCGGCTTCGGCCGGCGGGCGGGGGCGAGGACGCTCATCGGGAGGACTCCGTCCGGCGCGCGGCGCGTGGGCCGGTGACGCGGGTGATCACGAAGGAGAGCGCGGCCGCGAACAGCGCCAGCAGCACCGAGGAGGCGGCCGCCAGTCCGTAGTCGCCGCGCGCGAAGGCGGCGGTGTAGGCGTACATGTTGGGCGTCCAGGTGGAGATCACGCCGGGTGAGACGTCGTGCAGGATCATCGGTTCGGTGAAGAGCTGGAGCGAGCCGATCATCGTGAACAGGCCGACCATCACGACGGAGGCGCGGATCAGCGGGATCTTGATGCTGAGGGCGGTCCGCAGCGGGCCGGCGCCGTCGACCACGGCGGCCTCCAGCACCTCGCGGGGCACGGCCTGGAGGGCGGCGTAGAAGATCACCATGTTGTAGCCGGTCCACTCCCAGACCGCGATGTTGACGACGGCGGGGAGCGGGAGGCCGAGCAGGTCGATCTTCGGGCCGACGGCGTCCAGGGCGCCGATCACCGGGCTGATGCCGGGGGTGTAGAGGTACATCCAGATCAGCGCGGCGATGATCCCGGGCACCGCGTGCGGCAGGAAGAGCGCCAGCTGGAAGAAGCGGCGGCCGCGGGCCAGGGCCGAGTCCAGCAGCAGGGCGAGCACCAGCGAGAGGCCGATCATCACCGGGATGTAGACCAGACAGTACTCGGCGGTGGTCAGCAGGCCGTCGCGAAAGGCGTGGTCGCCGAGCGCCCGGCCGTAGTTGCCGAGGCCGGTGAAGACCGTCTCGGCGCCGCCGAAGCCCAGACCCGAGCGGTGCTCGGTGAACAGGCTCAGGTAGACGGCGTACCCGATCGGGACCAGCGTGCAGGCGGTGAACAGCGCCAGGAACGGGGTGAGCAGCACCGCCGCCGCCCCGTGCCGCCCGGGCCGCCTGACGGTGGCGGCCCGGCCGGGGGCTTGGGGGGTTTCGGGCACTTCGGGGATTCCGGGGGTGGCCGCCCGGAGGGTGGTGTCGCTCATCCCTGGGCGACCTTGAGCCCGCGGTTCTTCAGCTCGGCGACGGTGGCCTGCTGCGCGGTGTCGGCGCTCTGGGCGAGGCTGCCGCCGGCGGTCAGCCTGGCGAAGCCGTCCTTGAGCGAGGTGTTGGTGGCGCCCATGGTCGGGCCCCACGTCCAGGACGGCTTGACGGACTTGGCGGCGTCGCCGAACAGGGCGTAGACGTCCTGGCCGCCGTAGAAGTCGGTGTTGAAGGCGGCCTTGGCGACCGGCACCAGCTCGGGCGAGGCGGGGAAGGAGGACGAGGTGCCGGAGGCGATCCGGGCCTTGACGCCCTCGGGGGTGGTGGTGGCCCAGGAGGCGAACTCGACGGCGGCCTTGGCCTTCTTGCTGTCCTTGGAGACGGCGAAGGTGGTGCCGCCGACCATGCCGCTGGCCGGGTTGCCGTCCCAGGTCGGGACGGGCGCGACGGCCCACTTGCCGGAGGCGTCGGGCAGGGTGCTCTTCAGCACGCCGCCGCCCCAGGAGGCGCCGAGGTAGCCGGCGGTCTCGCCCTTCTGGAGGGAGGCCGTCCACTGTTGGCTGAACGACGGCTGGACCCGGACCAGGTCCTCCGCCATCAGCTGCTGCCAGTAGTCGGCCACCCGCTTGGTCGTGGCGCTGCTGATGTCCACCGTCCAGGCCTCGCCGGAGGTGCCGAACCAGTGCGCGCCCGCCTGCCAGGCGAACGCCTCGAAGGTGCTCGGGTCGTCGGGGAAGAAGGTGGCGATCCGGGTGTCCGGCTGGGCCTCCTTCAGCTTCTGCGCGGTGGCGCGGAACTCGTCCCAGGTCTTCGGCGGAGTGAGGCCGGCCTTGTCGAAGAGGTCCTTGCGGTAGTAGAAGGCCTGCGGGGCGGCGTCCAGCGGCAGGGCCCAGTTCTTGCCGTCCAGCGTGGTCAGCTCGACCGGCTGCGGGAGGTACTTCGCCTTCAGGGCGGCGGGGACGAGGCGGGTGATGTCCTGGACCGCACCCTGGCTGACGAAGTCGGGCAGCTGCTGGTACTCGGTGTTGAAGACGTCCGGGGCGTTGCCGGCCTTCACCGCGTTCGCGATCTTCGCGTAGCCGCCGGCGACGCCGGAGGGGATCTCCTCGAAGGCGACCTGGACGTCGGTGTGCGAGGCGTTGAAGGCGGCGACGACGTCCTTGGTGCCCTTGGCCCAGCCCCAGAAGGTAATGGTCACGGGCTGGCCTTTGCCGCCGGCCTCGGCGTCCTGGTCCTGCTTCCCGTCACTGCCGCAGGCGGCGAGCAGGGTCACGGACAGGGCGGCGGCGGTGGCGGCGGCGGTGAGTCGGAGGGCTCTGCGGGGGTGGCGTGCGGGGGATGGCATGGCACAGCTCCTGGATGGGGGATGGCAGACGCCGGAGGGGGCCCACGGACCCGGGAGATGGCCGGGCGGGGTGACGCCATCCTGGGCTGGCATTCGATCAGAGTCAAGGCATTTGGATCGAACGATCGGAAACGATTCGGTCTCGACGGTCCGGTCTAGCAGCCCGTAAATGCTCGCTGATCTGGTGAGTTGAAGGCGTGGAGGTGCATCCGGGCCGATCCTCCCGCGCGATCGAATAACGATCGATGACTCATTCGATGGTCATTCGACCCAGTGGATTGACTCCCGATCGAGAAGTTCCTAGATTCGGCCCGCCGACCCAGCGACGGAGGACACCGCCATGCAGCTCCCACCCGAGGACCGCCGCACCAGCCCGTACACCGGGTGGACGAGGGCGCACTGGGAGGCCGTCGCCGACGCCCTGCTCGCCGCCGTCCGCCCCTACGCCGGGCCCGGCCAGGCGCTGATCAACCTGCCCGGACCGCGCCCCGGCGTCTCCGGCAGGCGCGCCGACGGCCTGGAGGGCTACGCCCGCACCTTCCTGCTCGCCGCCCTCCGGGTCGCCGGCGCCCGCGGCGCCGACCCCGGCGGCCTGCTGGAGCGCTACGCCGAGGGCCTCGACACCGGCACCCGCCGCCCCACCGCCGAACGCGACCTCGCCGACGGCGACGACCGGTCCTGGGGCGTCATCGCCGACCGAACCCAGCCGATGGTCGAAGCCGCCTCCATCGCCACCGCGCTGCGGCTCACCCGGCCCTGGCTCTGGGACCGCCTCGACCCCTCCGTCCGCGAACGCGCCGGCGGCTGGCTCGCCGAAGCCCTGCACCGCGCCCCCGTGGACAACAACTGGTGGCTCTTCCCCCTCACCGTCGGCGGCTTCCTGGCCGAGGCCGGCATCGAGACCGAGGCCGCCGACGCCGCCGTCGACCGCGGACTCGACCGGATCGAGCAGTGGTACGCCGGCGACGGCTGGTACACCGACGGCCGCCCCCGCGCCTTCGACCACTACAACGGCTGGGCCCTGCACCTCTACCCCGTCCTGCACGCCCACCTCGCCGGCGACCACGACCTCACCGCCCGCTACGGCGCCCGGCTCGCCGCCCACCTCGACGGCTACACCCGGCTCTTCGGCGCCGACGGCGCCCCCGTCCACCAGGGCCGCTCCCTCACCTACCGGTTCGCCGCCGCCGCCCCGCTCTGGGCCGGCGCGCTCACCGGCCACACCCCGCTGCTCCCCGGCGCGACCCGCCGGCTCGCCTCCGGCGCGCTGCGCCACTTCGTCGACCGCGGCGCCGTCGGACCGGACGGCCTGCTCTCCCTCGGCTGGTACGGCGCCTACCCGCCGCTGGTCCAGGAGTACTCCGGCCCGGCCTCCCCGTACTGGGCGAGCAAGGGCTTCCTCGGACTGCTGCTCCCCGCCGACCACCCGGTCTGGACCGACACCGAGCTGCCCGGCCCGGCCGAGACCGCGGACGCGGTCGTCCCACTGCCCGGGCCCGGATGGCTGGTCCAGTCCACCGCCGCCGACGGCCTGGTGCGGCTGCACAACCACGGCAGCGACGACCAGCCGCCCGACGGCGTCCTGCCCGACCAGCCGCTGTACGCGCGCTTCGCCCATTCGACCGCCACCGGGCCGGTCACCGGCACGGCCGACAACCACTTCGCGCTGCTGGCCGCCGGTCGGGCGAGCGAGCGCGGCCCGATCACGCCGCTGGGCGTCGGCGCGGGGTGGGCGGCCTCCGAGCACCGGCCCCGGATCGACGGACGCGAACTCCCCGGCGTCACCGTCACCTCGCTCACCCTCGCCCACGGCGCGGAGGAGGTCCGGGCCCACCTGGTCACGGGCGCCGCCCCCGGCACCGAGGTGCGGCAGAGCGGCTGGGCGGTCGCCGGGGAGCAGGTGGCCGGCAGCACGGAAGGACCGCTCGCCGGCGCCCGGGCCGACGGCGGGCCGGGCCGGCCGGGCGCGTTGGCCGCGGAGCTCAGGGCCGTCCACGGCTACCACCGGGTCGGCGTCGACGAGGCGCCCGACGGGACGGCCTTCGGACCGCGCGCCGCCGTCCCCTTCGCGACCGGCACCACCGGGGACGGGCCCGCCCTGTTCGTCTGCGCGAGCCGGCTCGCCGCCGACCGGACGGCGGGGGCGGACGGTGCGGAGGCGAGGCCGGGGGCGGGCGGCACCGCGCTCGGGTCCCTCGCCGTCCGGGCCGAGGCGGTGGACGGCGGCCACCGGATCACCGTGCGCTGGCCGGACGGTGCCGCGCACGAGGCGCGGCTCGGCACCCGTTCCGCCGCCGTCCGTCCCGTCTGAGGAGCCGTCGTGCCACTTGCCTACTCCACCCTCGGCGTGCCCGGACTCCCGCTCGTCGAGGCCGCCCGGCTGGCCGCCGAACACGGCTGGCAGGGACTCGAACTGCGCTGCGCCGACGGCGAGACCGTCCACCCGGCGATGACCGCCCACGAGCGGCGCGCCGCCGTGCACACGCTCGGCGCGGCGGGAGTCACCCCGATCGCACTCGCCTCCTACGTCGGCGTGGCCGCACCCGGCGACGACGCTCCGGTGCTCGCCGGGCTGCGGACCGCGCTGCGCCTGGCGGCCGACCTCGGCGCGCCCGCCGTCCGGGTGTTCCCGCACGGCGGCGACGGACCGCCGGGGGAGGCGGACGCCCGGGCCGTCCGCCGGCTGACGGCGGTGGCCGCGCAGGCGCAGGCGCTCGGGGTCCGGGTGCTGGTCGAGACCCACGACTCCCACCGCGGCGGGCGCCGGCTCGGCCGCCTGCTGGACCGGGTGGCCCACCCGGCGGTCGGCGCGCTCTGGGACCTCATGCACACCCACCTCGCCGGCGAGACGCCCGCGCAGTCGTACGCCGCGCTCGCCCCGCACCTCGGGCACGTCCAGGTCAAGGACATCGCCGGCGCCGGGGACCTCACCCCCCTCCCGCTCGGGGCGGGCGTCCTGCCGGTCGCGGACTGCGTGCGCCTGCTCCCGCCCGGGGCCTGGGTCGCCTGGGAGTACGAGGCCCCCTGGCACCCCGCCGCCGCCCCGCTCCCGCCGCTGCTGGGCGCGGGCGCGGCACTGCTCGCGGGGCTGCGCGCGGGAGGTTGACGGGGCGGCGGCTGGGAGTTGACGGGCGTTGACCGCCGGGGCGGGGGCGCCGCCGCCCGCCCGTGTGCGCGCCGGTGCCGAGAGCGGGGCCGGCGCCGAGGACGGGGCCGAGGACGCGCGGACGGGCGTTGCCGCCCGGGGCGGTCCTGCCGGGTCAGTCCTGCCGGGTCAGTCCTGCGGGGTGAGGGCGCCGCAGGAGGCGCGGACCTTGAGGGTGGGGAGCAGCCCGATGTGATGGGCCGGCAGGTCGGCCGGGCCGAGCCGGCGCAGGAGCAGGTCGAGGGCGACGGCGCCGACGGCGCGCTTGGGCGGGGCGACGGCGGTCAGCGGCGGAGTGGTGAGGGCCGCGAACACGTCGTCGTAGGAGACCAGCGCGATGTCCTCGGGGACGCGCAGGCCGCGGGCGCGGAGCAGCGGGGGGAGCTGGATGGCGTCGCGGTCGTTGTGGACGAGGACGGCGCGCACGCCCTCCTGCGCGCCGATGGCGAGCTGGTCGGCCACCCACTCGGGGTCGGTGGGGGTGAGCGGGCTGCTGCCCGGGTGGTGCAGGTCGAGGGGCGGCCGGGCTTCGAGACCGAGCGTCCGGACGGCCTCGGCGTAGCCGGTCCGGACCTCGTGGGCCGTCCAGGTGTCGTTCCGGGCGGCCAGCAGCACGGTGCGGTGGCCGAGCCCGGCCAGGTGGCGCAGGGCGAGCAGGACGCCGTGCCGGTGGTCCGAGCCGACGGCGTCGAGCTCGGCGGCGGCGCTGCCGGGGGCGGCGCGCCGCTCGACCAGCACGGCCGGGACGGGCAGCCCGCTGAGCCAGTCGCTCTCCTCGGCGGGGCCGCCGGGCAGCCAGTTGGGCGTCAGCAGCAGGCCGTCGACGCCGGACTCCAGCGTGCGGGCGACCTGGCCGCGGTCGTCGCGGGCCTCGTACGGGGAGATGCCGAGGACCAGGCGGGCGCCGGCGGCGGTGGCGGCCGAGCGGGCGCCCTCGATGATCTCGTCGAAGTACGAACCGACGGTCGGCACCATCATGCCGATGACCCGGCCGCGGCCGTCGGGCACACCCGCCGCCCCGGCGGCCGCTCCGGTGACGCCGGCCGGCCCCGCGAGACCGGGCAGTCCGCCGCCCGCGGAGCCCGCCGCGCCGGTGTCCGGCAGGGTGGCCGAGCCGTGCGAGCGCCGCAGCAGACCGGCCTCGGCCAGGGTCGCGACGTCCCGGCGGACGGTGACCGTCGGCATGTCGAGGCGCGTCGCGAGGTCCGCCACCCGGACGGTGCCGAGCTCGCGCACCACTTCGAGGATGCGGGCGCGACGATTCTCCGCCGACACGGCCATGACGTCTCCTTCTGGTGCTCGACGAACGCTCGATTGTCGATCGAATCGTATCGCACGATCGAAAAGCGATCAAAAGGCTGGTGGGGAGGTACTGGTGGTGGACCGTGCTGCGCAGTCGGCTGACCGCGAACCATATCGGACGGCCGGTGTCCTGTCCGCTCTGCCTGTCCCGTCTGCTCTGTCGGCCGTGTCCGCCGCGCCAGTCTGCCCGCGTGCCTGCGTGTCCGCCCGCCAGTACCGCCGGGGCCTGACGGGCGGGCGGATCCGGGGGCGTCAGTCCTGGGCGTCGATCGACCGGATCAGGCGGGCCCCTTCGCGGGTCATGATCTCGGGGTCGCGCAGGGCGTTGGAGAGCAGGGACATGCCCTGGTAGCCGGCGACGAGGGTGACGGCGAGGCCCTCCGGGTCGGCGGCGCCCAGCTGCCGGTACTGCTCCTCCACCCACCGTAGGAGTTGCCGGATGACCTGGCCGACCGCGACGTCGAGGCCGCCGTCCTCGCGCTTGTCGAGTTCGACGGCGAGGGTGCCGGTGGGGCAGCCGTAGCGGGCGGCCGTGTCGCGCTGTCCGACCCAGGCGGTCACCAGCGCCTTGAGGCGCTCGCGCGGGTCGGCGAGCCGGTCGAGCTCGGCGGTGAGGGCCTCAAGGTGGCCGGTGTGCTCGGAGAGGGCTGCGCCGACCAGGTCGTCCTTGGTCTTGAAGTAGTAGTACACGTTGCCGGTCGGGACGTCGGCGGCGCGGGCGATGTCGGCGATGGTGGTGCGTTCGACGCCCTGTTCGTGCAGGACCCGCGCGGCGGCGGCCGTCAGTCGCTGCCGCTTGTCGGCGGCGGTCCTCTTGGCACCGCTCTTCTTGGCAGCGCTCTTCTTGGTGCCGATCGCCTCGGTACCGGTCGCCTCGGCGGCGGTCTTCGAGGAGGGCTGCCGGGAATCCATTGAGTCAGTCACCCGACTAACTGTAGACCGGCGCCGGTCGTGGCTGCTACGGTTTCGGCTCGACGGAGTTAGTCAGGCAACTAACTCACAACTGATCGGGGAGGCCGACATGATCGTGGTGACAGGTGCGACCGGGAACGTCGGGCGGGCACTGGTGCGGATGCTGAGCGAGGCCGGGACGCCGGTGACCGCCGTCGCCCGGCAGATCACCGGTGCCGACGTGCCTCCGGGCGTGCGGGCGGTGGCCGGCGACCTCGCCGAGCCCGACGGCCTGCGGGCCGCGTTCGCCGGAGCCCGGGGGCTGTTCCTGCTGGTCGCGGGGGAGGACCCGGACGGCATCCTGGCGGTGGCGAAGAGCGCCGGGATCCGCCGGGTGGTGCTGCTCTCCTCCCAGGGGGCGGGCACCCGCCCGGAGGCGTACCGGCACCCGGCCCGGTTCGAGGAGGCCGTCCGCGGATCCGGGCTGGACGGGACGATCCTGCGGTCGGGCGGGATGGCCACCAACGCCTTCGCCTGGGCCGAGTCGGTCCGCACCCGGCGGGCGGCCGAGGCGCCGTTCGGTGACGTCGGCCTGCCGTTCGTCGATCCCGAGGACGTCGCCGCCGTCGCGGCCGCCGCCCTGAGCGGGGAGGCCCACCTGGGCGCCACCTACACGCTGACCGGCCCCGCGCCGACCACCCCGCGCGAGCGGGCCGCGGCGATCGCGGCCGCGCTGGGCGAGCCGGTCGACTTCACCGAGCAGACCCGCGAGCAGGCCCACGGCCTGATGTCGCGGTTCATGCCGCTGCCCGTGGTCGAGGGCACCCTGGCCATCCTCGGCGAGCCGACCGCGGACGAGCAGCGGGTGAGCCCCGACGTCGAACGCGTGCTGGGCCGGCCCGCCACCACCTTCGCCGCGTGGGCCGTCCGCAACGCCGCCGCCTTCCGGTGAGTAGGCGCTCCCGTCGCGTGCCGCCCGCCCTCACCGTTCACCCCGCCCCACTCCGCCTCGCCCTTCCCACCCCGCCCCGCCCCACCAAAGGACAGCAGCATGCCCGTTCAGCGCATCCTCGACTCGACCATCCACCACCGGGAGTCCGGCACCGGGACGCCGGTCGTCTTCCTGCACGGCAACCCCACCTCGTCCCACCTGTGGCGGCACGTCATGCCGGCCGTGGGGGACGGCCGGCTGCTGGCTCCCGACCTCATCGGCATGGGCGGGTCCGGCAAGCCCGGCATCGACTACACCTTCGCCGACCACGCGCGGTACCTGGACGCCTGGTTCGACGCGCTCGGGCTCGACGGCGTGATCCTGGTCGGGCACGACTGGGGCGGCGCCCTGGCCTTCGACTGGGCCGCGCGCCACCCCGGCCGGGTGCGGGGCGTCGCGTTCACCGAGACCATCGTCAAGCCGATGGCCTGGGAGGAGTTTCCTGAGGGCGGGCGGGAGCTGTTCCGGGCGATCAAGACGGAGGGCGTCGGCGAGTCGATGATCCTCGACGACAACCTCTTCCTCGAACAGGGCCTGCCCGGCACCGTCGCCACCGCACTCGCCCCGGGCGACCTCGACGTCTACCTCAAGCCGTACCCCACCCGCGAGAGCCGGCTTCCGCTCCTTCAGTGGCCGCGCTCGATGCCGCTGGGCGGCGAGCCCGCCGAGGTCGTCGCGCGCATCGAGGCGTACGACCGGTGGCTCGCGGCCAGTGCCGAGGTGCCCAAACTGATGATCAACTTCGCCCCCGGGCCGGGGACGATGGTGCACGAGGACACCATCGCGTGGTGCGAGGCGAACATCGCCGGCCTGACGGTCGAGAGCTTCGACGCCGTCGCCGGGCACCACACGCCGGAGGACCACCCGCTGCTGATCGCCGGGGCCGTCGCGGCCTGGGCGGACGGGCACGGCCTCCGTGACCGGTAGGCGAGAACGCCGTCCGGCACCCGCCGGAGGTGGAGCGTGACGCTCCCGGCGCGGGGCCGCCCACGTGGTCGAGCCGTCCCGGGCCGCGTCGAACAAGCCGTCCGGCGCGTCGGGCGTGGCGAACCTGGTGGATAGGGCACGGGGAATCCCGGTGCGTCGGGCACGGGGAATCCGGGGAGGGGTGGACTGTCGGTTGACGGTCAGCGGCGGGAAGGCGACGGGCGGATGATGTGGAGCGGGCAGGGGGCGGGGCCGGTGGACCGGGCACAGGCCGCGGACGGTACGCCGGGGCGGCGTGAGGTGCTGGTCGTCGGCGCCTACTTCGCCGATCTGGTCTTCAGGGGCCTGGCCCGGCCCGTCCGGCCCGGGACGGAGGTGTTCGCGGAGGCGCTCGACCTGGTGCCCGGAGGGGCGTTCACCCCGGCGATGGCCATGCACCGGCTGGGCCACGACGTGGTCTGGGCCACCGACTTCGGTACCGACCTGTTCAGCGGGCAGGTGCTGGCCGCCGCTCGGGCGGAGGGGCTGGACGAGACCGGGTTCCGTCACCACCCCGGCCCGCTGCGCAGCGTCACGGTCGCGCTGTCGTCCCCCGGCGACCGGGCCATGGTCAGCTACCAGGACGCGACCGCGGCTCAGCCGCTGGCCGGCCTGTTGCGCGAGCACCGGCCGAGAACGCTCATCCTGCCTCAACTCCAGTACGGACCAGACGTGCTGGGCGCTCTCCGGACGGCCCGACAGCTCGGGACGGAGGTGTTCATGGACTGCCAGGACATGCCCGGCACCCTTGACACCCCGTACGTCCGCGAGGTGCTCGCAGCGGTGGACGTCTTCGCACCCAACGAGGGCGAGGCGTTGCGGCTGACCGGTGCCGGAACGGTGGACGAGGCCCTGCACCTGCTCTCCGGGCTGGTCCGCACCGTGGTGGTCAAGCGCGGCGGCGAGGGGGCGTGCGCCGTCCGCGACGGGAAGCGGTACGACCTCGACGCCGTCCCGGTCGAGGTCGTGGACACCACCGGCGCGGGCGACTGTTTCAACGCCGGTTTCCTCCACGCCCACCTCGCGGGAGGGGAGCTGCCCGACTGCCTCGCCGCCGCCGTCGCCTGTGGCGCTGCGGCGACCAGCGGTCCGGGCTCCGGCCATGCCCCCGACGCCGCCGGGCTGCGCGAGTGGCTCGCCAGACTGCCCCACCGCTGACCGACCCCACCGCTGACCGTTCCCACCACTGACCCGCCCGCCATCAGTCGTAGTGCCATCGGTCGTGGCGCCATCAGTCGTGGCGCCACGCGCCGTCGCGCCACCGCAGAGCGCCCGGCGCACGGACGGGCGGACGGCGCACCACCGGCGCGCGACCCCGTGCGTCGCACACCGTGTCACGCCCGATTCACCCGGTGATGGGTTCGTGTTAGCGTCCGATGATCCTGATCTGAGCTGCGCCCCGGTCCGACGGCCGGGGCGCAGCTCCACATGGCGATCGGCGAGGGGGCGGCAGCATGGCAGCACCGGAGACGAATCGGCGGACGGCAGGGCGGAGGACCGCGCACGCGGCCGCCGCACCGCCCCAACAGGGGCGCCCCGAAAGGATCCTGGTCACCGACCTGGACGGCACCCTGCTCGGTGGTGACCGGGCCGACCGCCGCCGGCTGCACGCCGCACTGGCCCGGCATCCCGAGGTGACCGTGGTCTTCGCGACCGGCCGGGGGCTCTCCTCGGTGCGCGAGGCCCTCCGGGATCCGCTGGTGCCCCGGCCACGCTGGATCATCGCCGACGTGGGGGCGAGCGTCATCGACGGCACCGACCAGACCCCCGTCGCGGGCCTGCAACGCCGGCTGCGCAGCGGCTGGCCCGGGGCCGAGCGCGTACGGGCCGCGTTACGCCGGTTCCCGGCGCTGGTCTACCAGCACGGTGTGGTCCAGGACGGCCGCTGCTCGTTCCACCTGCGCCCGGAGGAACTGACCGGCGAACTCACCGACGCCGTAGGAGCCCTGGGCTGCACCTGGCTCTACTCGGCGGAGCGCTACTTCGACGTGCTCCCGACCGGTGCGAGCAAGGGCAAGGCCCTGGCTGCGCTGGCCGCCGAACAGTGCTGGCCGATGGAGTCCGTCCTGGTCGCCGGTGACTCCCTCAACGACCTGTCGCTGTACGGGCTCGGCGCGCACGGCGTGATCGTCGGCAACGCCGAACCAGCCCTGCTCGCGGCCGTCCCCGAGGGCCCCGCCGTCCACCGGCCCGACCGGCCGGGCGCGGCCGGCATCCTGGCGGCCCTTCAGGACCTCGGCTGGGTGGAACGCGACTACCCGCTCGTGGTCGGCTACCACCGCCCGCCGGTCCACCTGACCTCCGGCGGTTGGAGCCCGCCCGCGAGCCCCAACGGCATCCTGCCCACCCTGCGCAGCCTGTTCGCTGCCAACCCTCAGGCCGTCTGGGCCACCGCCGCCGTCCTCGGGCCGCACGCGCGCCCCGCCCGCCTGGAGGGGCACGGTACCGGGCTTCCGCTCTCCTTCGTGCCGCTGAGCCCCGCGGAATGGGCCGCCTACTTCCACCGCGCCTGCAAGGAGACGCTCTGGCCGGTCCTGATGTCACAGCCCCAGCGGCTGCGCTTCGACCCGGCCACGTGGGCCGGCTACCGCGAGGTGAACGCGCGCTTCGCCGACCACATCGCCGCCCGTGCCGCGCCCGGCGCCACGGTCTGGCTGCACGACTACAACCTCTGGCTGGTCCCCGGGCTCCTCCGCCCGCTCCGCCCCGACCTGCGGATCGGCCTGTTCCACCACACCCCGTTCCCGGCACCGGAGATCTTCGCGGCGCTGCCCACCGCGGCCGAGGTCCGCGCCTCCCTGAGCCGCCTGGACTGGGCCGGCTTCCACACCGAGACCTTCGCCGGGCACTTCCGGGGGGCCCTCGCCGGAGCCCCGGGCACGCCTAGGGTCGGCGTCCACCCGCTCGGCATCGACCGCGAGGCCGTCGCCGCAGCGGCCCGCGCCAGCGCCCGCACCGCCGCTCGTACCGCGGCTCGTACCGCCGCCCGCGACCGGGCCCGCGCCCGGGTACGGGCACGCACCCGCAGGCCCGGAGGCGGGACGGCCGGCGGACCGCTCGTGCTCTCGGTCGAACGCCTCGACTACGCCAAGGCCCCGGTCCAGAAGGTCGAGGCCGTCGCGGCCCTGCTCGCCCGCCGCCCCGAACTGCGGGGACGGCTGCGGTTCCGGCTGGTCTGCCCGCCTCCCGAACCCGGCATCACCTCGTACGACGCGACCCGGCGGGCCCTGGAACGTCGCATCGCCGAGGTCAACGGGGCCTGGGGAAGGAACGGTTGGCAGCCGGTGGAGTACCTGCCGCAGAGCCTGCCGTTCACGGAGGTGGTCGACCACTACCTCGACGCCGACGTGTTCTGGGTGACGTCCCTGCAGGACGGGATGAACCTGGCCGCCAAGGAGTTCATCGCCGCCCACCGGGCCGTCGGCCGCTCCGGGGTCCTGGTGCTCTCCCGCCACGCCGGCGCCGCCACCCAGCTCGGCAGCGCGGCACTGCTCACCGACCCCCACTCACCGGAGGACCTGGCGGACACCCTCCACCGGGCGCTGGCCCTCGGGCCGGAGGAGCGCCGCCTCCGGCTGGCACGCCTCGCCGATCTGCTCGGCGACCACCACCCCGCCGACTGGGCCGCCGAGATCACGGCGGCGATCCGCGGGGACGACCTCCCGGCCGACCCCCCAGCCGACCTCCCGGCCGGTCGCCAGGAGGACGCCGACGCCCTGGCCGTCGGCGCACGGTGACGTGGCTCTGCCACGGTGCTCGGTCACATCGCTCCGCCCACGCCGCGCGGGCTCAGCGGCGGCCGGGCCCGGCCGCCGCCAGTGCCGCGGCGACGACCTCCGCGATCCGCCGCGGCTCCTCGTTGGGCAGGAAGTAGCTGGTGCCCCGGATCGTGACCACCGTCGCGTTCGGACAGGCGTCCAGCGTGCGCCGCTCGTCCGGGGTGAGCGCGCCGTCGCCCTTCTCGGCGTGCACGACCCAGACCGGCACCCCCGTGCCGCACAGACGCGCGGCCGGCTGCTCGTGCGCGCCGAGGTGGTCGAGGTAGCCGCTGAGGATCCCGCGCATCACGTGCGGATCGTTGCGGCGAAGGTCCGCGAGCAGTTCGGCCCGGCGCTCCGGCGGCACGCGCATGCCGCGGGAGGCCGGACCCATGAGCTTCAGCAAAGCGGCGGACGGCAGCGCGCCCAGCACGTCGCCGAGGCGGCAGAACGCGCGGAAGAACAGGGGCTCGTCCTGGGGCGAAAGGCTGATGCCCAGCAGTACGGCGGGCCCGGTGAACGTGCCGGTCGCCAGCAGCTCCACCGCGACGGTGGCCCCCATGCTGAACCCCACGACCACGTCGCAGGCCTGCTCCCGGGCCAGCCGCCCGACGTGCCCGGCGAGGGTACCGATGGCGAAGTCCTCGGGCGGCGCGGTTCCGCAGTGGCCCGGCAGCGTCACGGCGACGAGCCGCGTCCGGGCGAGTGCGGGTTCGGCCATCAGCTCGGCGTACGAGCCGGCGGCGCACAGCCCGCCGGGCAGGAGGAGCACGCTCTGCGCCGCGTCGTCGGGCCCGGAGGTGAGGACGTCCCACGCGATGTCCATCGGGTGTCCTTCCTCCGCGCGCCGGACGGCGGTGCGGTCCACCGCGATGCGGTCCCCGCCGTGCGGCCCCCAGGCGTGAGCCGGGCGGGGCCCTGCGGCGCTACCGGAACAGGGGCTTCCCCTTCATCTTGACCGCCAGGACGTCCGCGGGCCAGCCGGTCGACCCGGGCCGGCCGCTCAACGCGGACACCCGTTCAACCCGGGCCGGCCGCTCAACCCGTCCGCCCGGTCGACCCGGGCCGCGGACCTGCCTCGTCTCCCGCCGGCCTCGTCTCCCGCCGGCTCCGTCACCCGCCGTCCGCGTCGCCGTGTCCCACCGGGTCGGGCACGGCGTCCAGCAGCGCGGCCCCGTTGTTGCGGACGCTGTTCACCGCGGTGGAGACCGGCCGCACCGCAAGCTCGTTGCCGGCCGGGGTGTGCAGCAGCCGCCGGAGCCCGGCCGGGTCGGTGTGCTCGGGGTCGAGCCAGGCGTCCAGGTCGTCCGCCGCGATGGTCAGCGGCATCCGGTCGTGGACCCGGCCGGCGGCGTCGGTGGCGTCGGTGGTGATGATCGTGGTGGTGGTGAGCCACGCCGCCGGGTCGTCCTCGGGGACGGAGCGGTCCCGCCAGAACTCGTAGAGCCCCGCCATCACCAGCGGCCCGCCCTCGCGGGGGTGGAGGAAGTACGGCTGCTTGAAGGCCTTGCGGCCGTCCGCGGCGGGCACGGGCACCCACTCGTAGTAGCCGTCGGCCGGGATCACGCAGCGCCGCTTGGCGAAAGCGGTACGGAACGCGGGCTTCTCGTGGACCGTTTCGGCCCGGGCGTTGATCAGCCGTGCCCCGCCGGCCGGATCCTTCGCCCAGGACGGCACGAGCCCCCAGCGGACCGGGCGCAGCCCGCGGGCAAGTTCACCCGTCTCGTGGTCCACGCGCTCCAGCACCGTCCACACCGTGTCCGTGGGCGCCACGTTCCAACTCGGCGCCAGCGACTCGACCGGGGTCCAGCGGGTCACCCCGAACAGTTCGACGAGGTCCTGGGGTGTCGAGGTGGAGACGAATCGGCCGCACATACCCGCCACTCTGCCACCGTCGGGCGGCCGGGGCGGTCCATTTCGGCAGGTCCACCGTGTCGCGACCGGTGCGGAACCCGGCCCGACCGACCGGCCGCCCCGGCCGACCGCCCCGGCCGGCCGCTCCGGTTGCCCCGCCGCCCCGGCCGTGGCCGTTCACTCCCCGGAGTCGAGGAGTCGGAGTAGCGTGTCCGGTCATGGACGCCGGATTGCTCTGGACGGCCGGGGGAACGCTCGCCGGATGTTTCGCATTGGGGCTCACCAGTTGGCAGTTGCGACTCCAGATCCGCGAGCGCCGGCCGGGCCGGACGTCCGGGGAGTCCGAGCAGCGGGCCCTGCCCGGCCCGGCCACCGTGCCGGTCCTGGCACCCGTGCGGAGCCTGCCGGCGGAGATCCGCGGGCGGCAGGAGCAACTGCGCGAACTCGTCGGCCTGGCCGAGAAGCCGGTCGGCCGGGTGGTCGTCCTCGCCGGCCTGGGCGGGATCGGCAAGTCGACGATCGCGGCGGCCCTGGCAGAGCGCGTCCAGGCCGGGATCCGCCGGCACGTGTGGTGGGTGTCCGCCGCCGAGCCGGGGAGCCTGATCGCCGGGATGCTGGCGGTCGCCAGGGTCCTGGGTGCCTCGGTGGCCGAGCAGGAGGCCATCGCCTCCGGCACGCCCCAGGCACCGGACGCCCTGTGGGCCGTTCTGGAACGGGAGAAGCACCGCTGGCTGCTCGTCATCGACAACGCCGACGCCCCGCAGGCGCTCGCCGTGCCGGGCGCCCCGGCCGGGTCCACGAGCGTCGCCGACGGGACGGGCTGGCTGAGGGTGCCGCGCACCGGCCTGGTCGTCGTGACGACCCGTCAGGTCGACGCCGCGACCTGGGGCAGGGGCGTCCTGATGCGCAGGGTCGAGCGGCTGGGCCCGGCCGACGCCGGGCGCATCCTGCGCGACCTCGCCCCGCACGGCGGGACGGAGGAGGAGGCGGCGAGCCTGGGCGAACGGCTCGGCGGTCTGCCGCTCGCCCTGCACCTGGCCGGCAGCTACCTCGGCTCGGACTTCGCCCTGACCAGGAGGTTCGCCGACTACCAGCGGGCGCTGGACGGTTCGCCCCAGTCGATGGACCTGCTGACGCCGGATCCGGACCTGAGCGGCGACGCCAGGTCCACCGTCATGTACACCTGGGAGACGTCCCTCGACGCCCTGGCCCGCTACGGCGTGCCCCAGGCCCGTACCCTCCTCAGGCTGCTCTCCTGCTTCGGCGCGGCGACGCCGATCCCCGACGACCTGTTGCAGGTGGGGCTCCTCGCCCGGCTGCTCCCGGCGGAGGCGGCGACGCCGACGGAGCAGGTCATCTGGCTCGAACAGGGCATGCGCGGGCTCATCCGGCTCGGCCTGGTGAGCCGGCTGCCGGTGTCCTCGGAAGACGGCGACGACCGTGCCCTGATCCTGCACCCCGTGGTCGCCGACGTCAGCCGCGCGCACCTGGCGGCCGACCGCAGGGCCGGCCGCCAGGTGGCCGGGGCGATCGGCTCCACGGCCGCCGACCTGATCACCGAGGCGCTGGCGAAGCTCGAACAGGACCGGCCGTCGGACTGGCCGGCCTTCCGCCTCCTGGCACCGCACTTCCGGGCTCTGCTGAACACCACCGCGGACAGCCTCGGCCCGCGGGACCTCACCCGGATCGCCCGGTCCGCGGGCACCCTGACCGACTATTACGAGTGGAGCGGGCCCGCCGCGTTGGGCGAGGAGGTCGCCCGCGCTGCCCTCGCCGCCGTGAGCCGGCTCCCGGCCGGCGACCAGGAGGTCCTCGGACTCCGCTACTGGCTGGGCCGGAGCCTTTCCCTGCAAGGCCGTTGGCAGGAGGCCGACACCGGGCTGCGGCTGCTGCACGCCGCCCAGGTGGAGCACCTCGGCGCCGAGGCGCGGGACACGCTGCGGACCGAGGGCGAACTCGCCCGCATCGTGGCAGACCTGGGGCGTTACCCGGAGGCCGGTGCCGCCCTCCGCTCCGTCCTGGCCGCCCAGGAACGCACCCTCGGAGCCCGGCATCCGGACACGCTGGACACCTACCACGCCCTGGGCCGGGTGGCCGCGCGCCGGAAGCGCTGGGACGAGGCCGAGGCGATGTTCCGCACCGCCTGTGACGGACGGGCCGCCGTGTTCGGCATCGACCACCCGGCCACGCTGGCGAGCCGCAACCGCCTGGCCTGGACGGTCGGGCAGCAGGGCAGGCGCCAGGAGGCGGAGGCCGAGCTGCGGACGATCCTCGGCATCCGTCGCGCACTGTTCGGGGACGAGCACCACGACACCCTCGCCACGCGAGAGCGGCTGGGCTGGGTGGTCGCCCTGGACGGCCGGCTGCCGGAGGCCGAGGAGGAGCTCGGCGCCGTCGTCAGCGCGAGGACGCGGCTGCTCGGCGCGGACTACCTCGGAACCCTCAACGCCACCGTCCTGCTCGCCCAGGTGATCGCCCGGCGCGGGCGCCCCGCGGAGGCCAGGGCCATGCTCGACGGCGTCCACCAGCGGCAGGTGCGCCTCTTCGGGGCGGACCACCCGCACACCCGGGAGACGTACGAGCTGATCGGGGGCCTGGGTTGACGCGCCGCGAGGCCGGGCCCGGGCACTCCCGACCCGCTGATGCGGGGGTGGAAATGAGGCAGTGGTCCCATGCCTGCGGAGCGTCGGCGGCGCGATACTGAAGGGACGGGACGTATCCCGGGCCCCTCGCGAAGGGAGATGCACATGTATGCGCATTGGGGCACCTTCAACAAGGCGGCGAGCCTCGGCGTCGGCCTGAGCTTCGCCCAAGACGCGCTGCAGGCACAGGGCTTCCAGGTGTGGGACCTCGCGGGTGACGGTGACTACCAGGTGATCGGCGGGACGGGCGATGTGATCGCCAACGTGGTCTGCGTCCCGCAGCAGGGGAACCTCTGGGTCACGGTGAGCGCGTACTCGCCCGACTCCGGGCTCGCGGAACGCACCAGGAACGACGTGAGGTCGCACATCGTCAGCGCGCAACTGATCGACGAGAACCCGTAGGCCGTGGATTCAGGTCCGGGGGACCGTCCCCGCCCCCGGCCCGGACGGTCTCCGGCGGCGCGTGCCGGCGTGCAGTTCCGGCAGGTGGTCGTCGAAGCAGGGGCGGCGGCGGGCGAGTTCGCGCCGGAGGCCTGGCCCGCCGCGTTGGGCGAGGAGGCCGCCCGCGCTGCCCCCGCCGCCGTGAGCCGGCTCCCGGCCGGCGACCAGGAGGTCCTCGGACTCCGCTACTGGCTGGGCCGGAGCCTTTCCCTGCAAGGCCGTTGGCAGGAGGCCGGGACCGGACTGCGCCTGCTGCTGGCCGAGTAGACCGAGCACCTCGGCGCCGAAGCACCCGAGGCGCTGCGGACCTCGGCCGAACGCGCCTACCTCGCAGCGGAGACGGGGCGCTACGCGGAGGCCGGAGCCGCCCTCCGCTCCGTCCTGGCCGTCCAGGAGGCCACGCTCGGAGCCCGGCACCCGGACACGCTGGAGACCTACCACGCCCTCGGCCGGGTGGCCGGTCGGGAGAAGCGGTGGAGCGAGGCGGAGGCGATGTTCCGGACCGCCTGCGACGGGCGGGCTGCCGTCTTCGGGTTCGACCACCCCGCCACGCTGGCCAGCCGCAACCGGCTGGCGTGGACGGCCGGGCAGCAGGGCAGGCTCCGCGAGGCCGACACCGAGTTGCGGAAGATCCTCGCCATCCGCCGCGGCCTGTTCGGCGAGGAGCACCACGACACCCTCGCCACCCGCGAGCGGTTGGCGTGGGTGACGGCCCTGCAGGGGCGGCTGCCGGAGGCCGAGGAGGAGCTCGGCGCCGTCGTCAGCGTCAGGACGCGGCTGCTCGGCGCGGACTACCCGGGCACGATGAACTCCACCGTCCTGCTCGCCCGGGTCATCGCCCAGCGGGGGCGTCCCCGTGAGGCCGGCGCCATCCTCGACGCCGTCCACCGGCGCCAGGTGCGCCTCCTCGGGGCGGACCACCCGCAGACAGGGAGACGCACGACCTCCTTGGGAACCTGGACTGACCTCCCCGCCACGTGCCGGGGCCGGCTCGGGCTCCGCGTCCCGCCCCGTCTTCACATACCGGCGGCCTGGAGCGTGTTCCTCGCCATCCAGGCCTGGACCTCGGGGTCCTGCTCCAGCTTCCGGAGAAGTTTGGGGAGGGTCTGCCGGATGGCGTCCATGTCCGCCGTCACCTGGTCACGGGTGGGGCCGGGGGAGGGTCCCTCCCGGGCCGGGTCGAGATGGACGAGGCAGAGTACGCGGTTGAACTCGTAGAGGGGCCATCCGTTCTCCAGCGCCGGACCGCGGCGTTCGATGGCCGTGGAGAGCTCCGCCAGGGCGGACTGCCAGTCAGGGATGCTCTGGTCCTTCAGTGCATAGCCGAGCTGCCCGTGAGGCTGGTGGAACTTGTTCTCGGCGTCCACCTTGATCAATGCGCGGAAGACCGGGATGGTCTGGGCCATCCGCACCTTGTCGGTCTTCCATGTGGACCGTCGCCGCACGCGGGCACTGCCGAAGATCCGCAGTTGGGCTTCGGGCGTGGCCTTGTCGATGGCATCCTCAAGGTCCTGCTGCGACACCGCCGGAGTCCCCGGTGGGGGGTCCAGCACACGCCCGACGAGCAGATGGGCCAGGGCGTCCGCGTGAGCCTGGTCCTGAATCCCCTGCTGGATGGTGTCGGCGACGTCCGACACGATCTTGCGGTAGCTGCCGCGGAAGTAGTCGGTCACCGCGGTGTAGGTCCAGAGGTAGGACTTCAGGAATCCGAACACGACAAAGATGATCATCAAGGATCCGCCGACCACCCGCGCCGCCGCCCCGCTGCCCAGGCCTTCGCTCACCGTGCGGATCAGTCGGCCCAGGGCCCCCGTCGAGTTGCCGAGCTGAACCAGCCCGACGCCGATGATGATCTTGGTGAGCCAGTCGGAGACGTCTTCGAGATTGGTGTTGGGACGGTACCCCCTGTCGCCGTCGGCCTCCGCATCCCCACCGTTCTCGTGCGGCCCCGCCCTGGTGCTCCGGGGTATTCCGAAGAGGAATCCGAGCAGCGCGCCGGTCAGCCCCGAGGCGATGGCGACGAGGACCCCGGTTCCGAGGGCGCCCCAGAAGGACTTCTCGCCTAACTCTGCGCAGTAGAAGACCAGGGCGATCAGTGCCGCCAGGGGAAAGATGTCCCAGGCGTCGAAGATCTGGCCGCCGGCCTTGCCGTCGTGCCTGTCGCTGGTGTCGTGATCGCCCATTTCCATCACCTTGCGGCCCTCGTGGGCGACGCGGTGGCGGGACCAGGCGATGCCGCCCATGGCTGTACGGACCCTGCTTCCAGCATGCGCGGGCCCGGCCGCCGATGTCACCCCCCGCGGGCGGGGCCCGCGGGGGGTGAAGCCGTCAGCGGGTGACGTCCCAGGAGAGCGCGTCGGTGAGCGAGCGCCGCAGTTCCGGGTCGGCCACGGCGGTGGTCGGGTCGGTGGCGACGGCGGTGAGGCGGTGGCGCAGGCGCTTCGGGCCGGTGAGGTGGAGGTCGGAGACGGCGATCGCCGCGCGGTCGCGCAGGGACGTGATCTCGCGGCCGTCGAGGTACCAGCGCAGGCGGGTGCCGGGGGCGGGGAGGTCGACGGTGAGGCGGTCGGCCGGGGTGAGGAGGGTGGTGGTGGGGGTCGGGCTGGTGAGGGTGGTGGCGTAGCGGTAGAAGCCGGCGATCATGGCTTCGCGGCCGGGCAGGTTGAACTCGCGGCCGAGTGACCGCATGATCGAGTTCTCGGTGGGCCGGTAGAGGCCGGCGGGGTAGTAGCCGCCGCCCTCGTACGCGCCGACCGTACCGCCGTCGGGCGAGGTCCGGCCGAGCCACCGGTACCACTTCGCGCGGTCGCGGCGCAGCCGGTCGGCGGTCAGCGTGGTGATGTTGGACTCGGCGGGTTCCTCGCCCTGGTAGGTGCCCTGGCCGTCGTAGGAGTACTCGTCGGCCAGCTTCCCCAGGGAGTGGCCGGTCTCGTGGACGGCGACCTGTCCCGAGCGTTCGTTCCCGCCGGCGACCGTGGCGATGCCGGAGTAGCCGAGCGGGGAGACGACGTCGTTGTTGCCGGCGCCGCCGTACTTGGCACTGTTGGCGACGACGAGGACGAGGTCCGCCTGCGGGGCCTTGGCGGCGTAGCGGTCGACGGCGTCGGTGTCGACGCAGAGCAGCCGCTCGACGCCGTCGCACCAGAAGTAGGAGCCGAGGGCGGTCTGCCGGACGGTGGAGCGGTCCGGGTCGCCGGAGACGCCCGACTCGGCGGAGACCGCCTGCACGGCCCAGACGTTGAAGAGCGCGCGGTAGGTCGCATAGGGCTCGACGGCGGTGATCTCCCGCCACTTCTCCGCGGCGTCGGCGAGGAACTTCTGCTGTTCGGCGGCGGTGTAGCCGTCGCCGATCACCACGACGTCCAGCTTGGTGGCGGTGTCCCCGCCGTGGACGACCGGGGTGACGGTGCCGTCGCCCTCGGCGGGCCCGGCCAGCGACTGCGGGGCGGTGTACGGGGAGGCGGCCGGCACCTGGGCGCGGCTGATGCTGCCGTCCTCGGCGAACACCTCCACCTGGTGGCCGGCGCCCGGGCGCGCCGGTGCCGACGCGGTCGTGAGGGCGGTAGCGGGGACGGACCAGGAGCAGAGGGCTGCCAGGCTCATGACACTGGCGAGGGCGGTGGCGGTGAGTCTGCCGGGACGCACGGGGGACCTCCGGGGTGGTGGGGGCGTAAAGTGCGGACGAGGGACATAAGTCGACGGCTAATCAGACTTAATCGATGATTTAATCTAGGACACCGCCGCGTCCACGACAATGGGGCGGGCGGGATCAGCGGACATCCACCGAAGGGGGCGGCCATGACCATGGGGAGCGAACCGGACGGAGTCGGGCCGCGCGTCCAACGGCTGCGCCGCGAACGGGGGCTGACCCAGCGTGCGCTCGCCGAGCCGGCCTACACCGCGGCCTACGTCTCCACCGTCGAGTCCGGCCGGGTCCAGCCCTCCGAGGCGGCCCTTCGGCACCTCGCCGAACGCCTCGGCGTCACCTTCGACGAGCTCGCCACCGGCCGGCCCGCCCACCTGCTGCCCGAACTGAAGCTCGCACTGACGGAGGCCCAGAGCACGCTGGCGGACGGCGACACCACCGAGGCGGCCCGGCGGTTCGCCGCCGTCCTGGACCGTGCCGCCCGGCACGACATCGCCTCCCTCCGGCCGGCCGCGCTGCTCGGCCTCGGCGACTGCGCACTGGAGGCCGGGCACCTCGACGACGCCCGGTCGCACTTCGAGGAGGCGGAGCGCCTCCTGGCCGGCGAACCCCTGCCCCGCCGCGCCGCCGCCATCCGCGGCCGGGCCGTCGCCCACCTGCTCGCAGGCGAACTGCGCTACGCGTGCTACCTGCTGGAGACGGCCATCGACCAGCTCAACCGCAGCGGCCTGCACGACCCCGACGCGCTGCTCCTGCTGTACTCGGCCGCCATCGGGCCGTACACGGACATGGGCGCCCACGGCCGGGCCGCCCAAGCCGCGGAACTGGCCCTCGCCCTGGCCCCCGGCGCCACCGACCCCGCGCTGGTCGCCGGGCTGCACCGCAACGTGGCCCGCACCCTGATCGCCGACGGCCGGGCCGCCGAGGCCGACGCCTCCCTCGCCAAGGCCCAGGAGCTCTACCAGCGACTGCGCCTCACCTCCGACCTCGCCAAGTGCCACTGGATGCGCGGCTACGTCCACGCCCAGGCCGGCGACCTCGCCGGGGCGGAACACGAACTGCGCACCGCCCGCGCCATGCTCGCCGCCCGGCACGCGGAGCTCTTCACCCACCAGGTGGACGTCGAACTCGCCGACGTCCTGCGCCGTCGCGGACGGCACGAACAGGCCGGGGAGCTGCTCCGCAGCCTCCTCGACCGGATCGGCCCGGACCGCGGCGCCGTCCACGCCGCCGGGGCGCACCGCCTGCTCGGACTCATCGCCGAGGACCGCGACGAGCCGGAGACCGCGGAGGAGCACTACGTCACCGCCCTCGCCCTGCTCGAACGGGCCGGAGCGGCGGGCGACCTCGCCGACCTCTGCCGCCTCCTCGGCGACCTGCTGCGCCGCACCGGCCGCGTCGAACAGGCCCTGGACGTCTACCGGACCGGCCTCGGCCACCGCGCGGCCCCGGGCACCACGACACTGGGCCCCGCGCCCGCCGGCCCGCCGATCCCGGCACCCGCCCCGCTCGTTCCGGAGCCGTAGGCCCGCGCCGGACCGTCCGCCGCACCCGTCGCAGGGACCTCGGTTCAGGTCCGCACGTCGGCGAGGACCTGGTGGGCGAGGGCCAGCAGGTCCGGGACGGCCGGGTGTCCCGGGCCCTCGCGCCACGCGAGGACGACGGGGACGGCCGGTGCGTCCGCGAGCGGGCGGTAGACCAGCGAGGGGTGGGTGTGGTTGCCGGGGGTGGCCGAGGTGGAGACCCCCACGGCGCGTCCGGCGGCGATGGCGATGAGCCACTCGTCCGTGTTGGCGACCTCGATGGTGGCGACGGGCCGGGCCGTCGGCGGCCACAGGTCCGCCGTGGTGGTGCCGGAGACGGTGTTGAGGGCGACCGGATGGGCGGCGAGGTCCGCCAGGGTGAGCGCGGGCAGCGCGGCCAGCGGGCTGTCCGCCGGCATGACCACCACCCGTTCCTCCGTCAGCAGCAGCTCCGTGCGGAGCCCGGCCGAGGTGACGGTGCCGCGCAGCAGCGCCGCGTCGACCCGGCCCTGGGTGAGGCCGGCCGTGCGGTCGTCGACGCGGAGCAGCTCCAGCGGAGTGCCGGGGTGCGTCTCGTCCCAGCGGCGCAGCAGCGGGACGGTGTGGACGCCGAGCGCCGCCCAGGTGTGGCCCAGGCGCAGCGGCCAGCCCCGCAGGCCCCCGGGGTCGAGGGCCGTCTCGACGGCGGCGACGGCGGCGCGGGCCTTGTCCCGGAAGGTGTGGCCCTCGGCGGTCAGTTCGAGGTGGTGGGTGGAACGGTCGAAGAGGCGGGTGCCGAGGTGGTCCTCAAGCCGGCGCAGGGTGCGGGAGAGCGCGGGCTGGCCGAGGTGGAGACGGGCGGCGGCGCGGGTGACGTTGCCTTCCTCGGCGATGGTGAGGAAGGCGCGCAGGTGGCGCAGCTCGATGGTCATGCCTCAGGAGCATAACCCTGGCGGAGTCGGCATTTCCCAGGGAGTGGCGGGATTCCTAGCGTGAGGTGCATGACCTCCTCCCCGCAGAACTCCACCTCCCCGCAGAACTCCACCTCCGCACGGAGCACCACCTCCACTCTGAGCGCCACCTGCCCGCCGAACGCCGCCTCCGCTCCGGACACCGCCTCCGCCCTGCGCGGCGCCCCGCGCCCCGCGCCCCGCCGCCGCGCCGACGGCTGCACCGGTGATCCGCCGTCACGCCGCGGGGCGCGGCACGCTCGGCGGCGTCGGCCTGATGCTGGCCGGAGCGGTCTCCGTCCAGTCCGGCTCGGCCTTCGCCGCGCTGCTTTTCCCCCGGGCCGGGGCGCTCGGCGCGGTCGCGCTGAGGGTGACGTTCGCCGCGTTGCTGCTGCTCGTCGTCGCGCGGCCCCGGCTGCGCGGCCACTCGCGCGCCGACTGGGCGGTGGCCGGTGGGTTCGGGCTGGCACTCGGCGGCATGAACGTCCTCTTCTACCAGGCGATCGACCGGATTCCGCTGGGGGCGGCGGTCACCTTCGAGGTGCTCGGGCCGCTGCTGCTCTCGGTCGCCGCCGCGCGCCGCGCCGCCAGCCTGCTCTGGGCAGGTCTCGCGCTGGCCGGAGTCTGCCTGCTGGGGCGCGGCGGCTTCGGCGAACTCGACGTCGCGGGCCCGGCCTTCGCGCTGGGCGCCGGCGCGATGATGGCGGCGTACATCGTGCTCAACGCCCGGGCGGGCGCCCGCTTCCCGCGGCTGGACGGCCTCGCGCTCGCGATGGCGGTCGCCGCGCTGGTCAGCCTGCCGCTCGGGCTGGCGGAGTCCGGAGCGAGGTTGCTCGAACCGGGGGTGCTGGGCCTGGGCCTGGTGATCGCGGTGCTGAGCTCGGGCGTGCCCTACACCTTGGAGCTGCTCGCCCTGCGGCGGCTGCCGGCGGCCACCTTCGCAGTGCTGACCAGCCTGTCGCCGGCCCTTGCGGCGCTGGCCGGCTACCTGGTGCTGGACCAGGGGATGTCGTTGCCGCAGTGCGCCGCGATCGCGCTGGTGGTCACGGCGAGCGCGGGCGCGGTCCGTACGGGCCGGGGCTGAACCGGGCGCGCCGCCGGCCCGGTGACCAGCGTCAGACCCGCATGCCCTGGACGTGGCGGGGTTCGACGGCCAGGCCGAAGATCACGAGAAGGGACAGGGCCATGATGAACAGTGACCAGAACGGGAACGTGGACAGGAAGATCATCTGGCCGATCACGGCGAGTGACGCGAGCACGATGCCGGTGATCCGCGCCGCCCGGACGCCGAGGAACACGCCGAGGCTGGCCAGGATCTGGGCGATGCCCAGGACGACGAACATCCAGCCCCAGGCGGTGTAGTTGAAGATGAGCAGCCGGTTGCCGTGGTTCGCGGTCGTCTCGTAGTAGCCGTGGTCCAGCACCGCGACGAAGCCGTCGATGATGTTGCACAGTCCGCTCAGCATCAGCAGGATCCCGGCGTACGCCACCCAGTGCGAGCGCTCCATCGGCGGGACGTTGCTGTTCGAGGGCAGGGGTTGTGACTCCATGCATCCATCAGAAGCAGTCGGATGGGACGCCGCAACGACTGGTGAGCCGTTGGTGTCCCGTCGCCCGCGGCGGAGCGCGACCGGACCGCGACCGGAGTGCGGCCGGGGCGCGACGCCGGTGCGGCCGCGGCGTTCGGGCGAGGGGATCCGCCGGGAGGCGTGCAGCGGGTCGGGTGCGAGGGGGCCGGGAGGCGGATAGCGTTCGCCGGGGGCCTCCCGGACCACACGGAGATTTGACGATGGACCGCTACCCGCCGGACGACTCCGGCTGCGCGACCGCCCGGTGCGGGCCCCTCGCGTCGGCTCTGCCCGCACGCTCCGGGGCCGGTGCCCTCGGCACGACGGGGGGCCGGTGAGATGGCCGACCGGCCGGAGGCGTTGCGGCTCGGCGCGGCCGAGTTCCGGGAGCTGTACGAGCGGGTGCGTCGCATCGCCACGGGCGGGACGGGCGGGGCGGGCGGCCGCGGCGCGCTGGAGACCTTGACACCGGAACGGGTGGTCGCCGCGGCGCGCGAGGTCCGGTCGGGGCTCCGGGTGAGTCTGGCGGCGCCGGTGGAGACGCACACCGGACCGGACAACCCGGAGCCCGCCGGCCACCGCATGACCGGAGCGGTCGCCGGCGCCATCGAACCGGGTGGCCTGCAGTTCGCCCGGGACCACTTCGACATGAACGTCCACGGCGACGCGGACAGCCATCTCGACGCGCTCTGCCACGTGATCTACGACGGCACCCTGTACGGGGGCACGGACGCGTCCAGCGTGACGCCGCAGGGCGCCGAGGCCCTGTCCGTCGCGCTGGCCCGGGACGGCATCGTCGGCCGGGGCGTACTGCTGGACATTCCCCGGCTCCGCGGCGTGTCCTGGCTGGAGCCGGGCGAGCAGGTGAGTGCCGCGGAGCTGGCCGAGGCCGAGGCCGCCCAGGGCGTGCGGGTGGGGGAGGGGGATCTGCTGTTCGTCCGGGTGGGTCACCGGCGCCGGCGGACGGAGCTCGGCCCCTGGGAGTCCGCGACGGCCCGGGCCGGGCTGCACCCCGGGGCGATGGAGTTCCTGGCCGAGCGCCGCGTCGCGGTGCTCGGCGGCGACGGCAACAACGATGCCGCACCGAGCGCCACCGAGGGCGTGGACTTCCCCGTCCACGTGCTCGCGGTGCACGCGATGGGGGTGCACCTGCTGGACTACCTGCAGTTCGAGGATCTGGCGCCGGTGTGCGAGCAGGAGGGGCGCTGGTCGTTCCTGTGCGTGGTGGCTCCGCTGCGGCTGCCACGGGCCACCGGCTCGCCGGTGAATCCGATCGCGGTGCTCTGACCCGTCACTCCGAGGTGCGGGACGGGCCGAAGTCCTCGGCGGAGATGCGCAGCCGGAAGACGTGGTAGGTCCAGCCCTGGTAGACGAGCACCAGCGGCAGGAAGACGATCGCGACGACGCTCATCACCTTCAGCGCGTAGTTGCCGGAGGCGCTGTTCTGCACGGTCAGGTCGAAGGCGGGGTTGGTGCTGGACACCATCAGCCTGGGGTAGAGGTCGACGAACAGCGACAGGATGGTGGTCGCGATCGTGACGGCCGTGGCCACGAACGCCCAGCCGTCGTGGTGGCCGGTGACTAGCCAGGCGGCGGCGAGGACCGCGAGCATGGCGACGAGGTCGAGGATGTCCGGGAGCACGCCCTTGCCCGCGGTGGAGTGGGTCCACGGCAGGAAGGCCAGCACGGCGAGGACGGTCAGCGGTGCGATCCGGCGGGCCAGCAGCTTGGCCCGGCCCTGCACCGTGCCGGTCGTCTTGAGGGCGATGAACGTCGCGCCGTGCAGCAGGCAGAGCAGTACGAGGGTGACTCCGGCGAACACCGAGTACCCGGAGAAGAGGTCTCCGAAGGAGCCGGTGAACTCCCGGTTCTGGTCGATCGGCAGGCCGTGCAGCAGGTCGCCGAGCGCGATTCCGATCAGCAGCGGCACCAGCACGCTGCCACAGGTGAGCAGGGTGTCCCAGGTGCGGCGCCAGCGCACACCGCCGGCCTTGCCGCGGAACTCGAACGAGACGCCCCGCACGATGAGCCCGGCCAGCAGCAGGATCAACGCAAGGTAGAGCCCGGAGAACATGGTGGCGTACCAGTCGGGGAACGCGGCGAACATCGCCGCGGCGGCGACGATCAGCCACACCTCGTTGCCGTCCCAGAGCGGGCCGATGGTGTTGATCGCCGCCCGCCGGCCGGCCTCGTCGCGGCCGACGACGGTGTGCAGCATGCCGACGCCGAGGTCGAAGCCCTCCAGTACGAAGAAGCCGGTCCACAGGACGGCGGTGACGATGAACCAGAACGTGGCGAGCGCCATCGGGGGCCTCAGTAGCTCAGGGCCGGGACCGGGGCGTCCTCGGCCGGTGGCGGGGACAGTTCCTTGCGGGCGTACCGGGTGATCAGTACGACCTCGACCACCGCGAGCACCGCGTAGAGCAGGAAGAACACCAGGATGCTGGTGGCGACCTCGCCGGTGCTCACCGACGGGGAGACACCGTTGCGGGTGAGCTGGATGCCCTGGACGATCCACGGCTGACGGCCGTTCTCGGTGAGGAGCCAGCCGGCGGTGTTCATCAGGAACGGCAGCACCGCGGTCCAGACCGCCACCCGCTGGAACCACTGCGAGCCGCTGAGCCGCTTGCGCCACAGCAGCCACAGGCCCCAGAGCCCGACCAGCAACACCACGACGGCGAGGTAGGCCATCACCCGCATCGACCAGTACTGGATGAAGATGTTCGGGACGTAGTTGCCGGGCCCGTACTGCTGCTCGTACTGGGCCTGGACGGCGTTGAGTCCCAGCACCTGGCCGTTCCAGTGGTTGGTGGCCAGCAGGGACAGCAGATGCGGGACGGCGATGATCCGGGTCGGCGTCATGTCGTTCTTCCCGCCGCCGATCTGGAACAGCGAGAAGGAGCAGGGCTGGCAGGTGTCCCACTGGGCCTCGGCGCCGGCGATCTTCATCGGCTGGTACTTGCCCTCGGTGACGCCGAGTTCGCTGCCGACCAGCATCGCGACCAGGATCACCGGGACCAGCACCACCAGGGCCAGCCTGGCAGTGGCGTGGAAGGCGAGCGGGGACGAGCCCTTGCGCAGCTGCCACGCCGACACCGCCAGCATCACGCACGCTCCGGTGACCACCGAGGCGAGGATCACGTGCAGGTACCCGCGCAGGAACACCGGGTTGGTGAACAGCGCCCAGACGTCGTTGAGTTGGGGCCGTCCGGTGGACGGATCGATGGTGTAGCCGACCGGGTGCTGCATCCAGGAGTTGGCCGCCATGATGAACGCCGCGGACAGGACGCCGCCCAGGGCCACCGCCCAGATCGTCGCCAGGTGCACGCGCGGCGGCAGGCGGTCCCAGCCGAACAGCCACAGCCCGAGGAAGGTCGACTCCAGGAAGAAGGCGGCCAGGCCCTCCATCGCCAGCGGCGCACCGAAGACGTCGCCCACCGTGCGCGAGTACTCCGACCAGTCCATCCCGAACTGAAACTCCTGCACCAGGCCGGTCACCACGCCCACGGCGATGTTGATCACCAGTAGGACACCGAAGAACCTTGTGAGTTGCAGGAGTTCGGCCCTGCCGGTCCGGTGCCAGCCGGTCTGCAGCAGGGCGGTCAGGAATCCCAGGCCGATGGTGACCGGAACGAACAGGAAGTGGTAGACCGAGGTCATGGCGAACTGCAGTCTGGCCAGGTCGAGTTGACTCATGTGGTTCCCATCGCAGGGCGCTTGGGCATCAGTCAACCACGCACCCGCGCCGCCGGCGGGGCGGCGCCGCCGGGGTTAGCCCCGGCGGGCGGCGGCCGATCGGAGCAACGGAGAGGCCGTCAGCCTGCACCCGTCACGATCACGTTGGCCGGCGGATCGCCCGCCGCGTACCGCGACACCTGCGCGCGGACCAGGGCCAGGGCACGGGGCCGGAAGGCCGAGGTGGTGGCCGCGGCGTGGGGACTGATCAGGGTGTTCGGCGCCGTCCACAGCGGATGTCCGGGCGGTAGCGGCTCGGGGTCGGTGACATCGAGCGCCGCGGCCAGCCGCCCGCTTCGCAGCTCCGCCAGGAGCGCGTCGGTGTCCACCACCGCGCCCCGGCCGACGTTCACCACCAGCGCGCCGTCCTTCAGCCGGGCGAGGACCGCCGCGTCGACCAGGCCCCGGGTCTCCGCGGTGAGCGGCAGGGTCAGCACCACCGCATCGGCCTGCGGCAGCAGGAGGGGCAGGCGCCCCAGGGGCTGCACGGGCCCCCGCGGTGACTGCCGCTCCGTGCGCGCCACCCGGAGCACCCGGCATTCGAACGGCGCGATCCGTGCTTCGACGGCCGCACCGATCGCGCCGTAGCCGAGCAGGAGCACGGTGCGGTCGGCCAGAGCGGGCCGGAACCCGGTCACCCACTGCTGCGCCTGCTGTGCCCGCACGAGATCGGGGATCCGGCGCAGCGCCGCGAGGAGCAGGGTCACCGCGTGCTCGGCGGTGCTCGCCTCGTGCACTCCCGTGGCGTTGCAGAGCGTGACTCCGGGCGGCACATGCGGCAGCAGATCGTCCACACCGATGCTGAGCGACTGCAGCACCCTCAGGCCGGGAAGCCGCGGCAGCAGGTCCAGGGCCGTGCGGGTGAACGTGTACGGGATGACGAAGAACTCGACGGCCGCGAGCCGGGGGCCGGCCGGCTCCTCGCCCGTGCCGTCCCACACGGCCGCGGACCAGCCCTCCGGCAGCCCGCCCAGCTCCGCCGGGGTGAACGGCAGCAGCAGCCGGGGACCGGCGGACGGCTTCGCGGCGCTCATCGGACCTGACTCCTCTCGGGTGCCCCGAGCGATGGTGGAGGTGCGCCGGCGCCCGGCAACCGTGCCGCAACGGAGTCCGGCGACCTCATGACCAGCCTAGGGAACGACCCGTGGTGGACGCCTCCGCCGGCACGGCCGCGACCACGGCCGCAGTGCTGCGAGCCGCTCGGACGGCCGCCTCCCGCCCGCTGAGGTGCCGCCCGGCCTGAGCCGTTATAGCTTGCAAGTGACAGGACTTGTCCTGCGCGTCGGTGGCCGTGCCGCGAGGACGCCACCCCGAGCCGAGTGCCCGAAGGCCGGACGAGCCGGGCACTGCCAGGGCAGGCAACGACTCCAGATCGGATTCCGCCGTGGTCGGCGACCAGCACTACGACGTCATCATCATCGGCACCGGCGCCGGCGGCGGCACACTGGCGCACCGGCTGGCGCCGACCGGCAAGCGCATCCTGCTGCTCGAACGCGGCGACTACCTGCCCCGCGAGCGCGACAACTGGGACTCCACCGCGGTGTTCGTCAAGGGCAAGTACCGCGCCCCCGAGTACTGGTACGACAAGGACGGCAACGCCTTCCCGCCCGAGGTCAACTACTACGTCGGCGGCAACACCAAGTTCTACGGCGCCGCGCTGTTCCGGCTGCGCCCCGAGGACTTCGGCGAGCTCCGCCATCACGACGGCATTTCCCCGGCCTGGCCGATCGACTACCAGGACATGGAGCCGTACTACACCCGGGCGGAACAGCTCTACCTGGTGCACGGCCGGCACGGCGAGGACCCGACCGAGGGCCCGGCGAGCGGCCCGTACCCGTTCCCGCCGGTCGAGCACGAACCGCGCATCCAGCAGCTCAGCGACGACCTGGAGAAGCACGGCCTGCACCCGTTCCACCTGCCGATCGGGGTGAACCTCACGCAGGACGAGCACGGCCGGGCCGTCCACGGCAGCGCCTGCATCCGCTGCGACCGGGTGGACGGGTTCCCCTGCCTGCTCGGCGCCAAGTCCGACGCCGAGGTGATCTGCGTCGACCCGGCGCTGAAGCACGACAACGTCACGATGATCACCCACGCGAACGTGCGCCGGCTCACGACCGACCCGACCGGGCGGACGGTCACGGCCGTGGTCACCGAACTCGGTGACGGCGGCACGGCCGAATTCGCCGCGGACGTCGTGGTGATCGCCTGCGGTGCGGTCAACTCGGCGCTGCTGCTGCTCCGCTCGGCGAGCGACCGGCACCCGGAGGGGCTGGCCAACAGCTCCGGCGTGGTCGGCCGGCACTACCTGCGGCACAACAACCTGGCCCTGATGGCGGTGTCGAAGGAACCGAACCCGACCGCCTTCCAGAAGACCCTGGCCCTGCACGACTGGTACCTGGGCGCGGACGACTGGGACTTCCCCCTCGGCGGGATCCAGATGCTCGGCAAGTCCGATGCCGAACAGATCCACGGCGAGGCACCGCGCTGGGCCGGAGCGGTGGCGCCCGACATGCCGTTCGAGGTGCTCGCCCACCACGCGGTCGACTTCTGGCTGTGCGGCGAGGACCTGCCGAACCCGGACAACCGGGTGACCCTGGACGCCGACGGCAACGTCCACCTGACCCTCGACGAGAAGAACAACATCAGCGGGCTGAAGCGGCTGCGCCACAAGCTCCAGGGCATGCTCGGAAAGCTGGGTCTGCACGAGCACCATCTGCTGCCGCACAGCCTCTACCTGCACAAGGGCATGCCGATCGGCGCCACCGCCCACCAGGCCGGCACCGTCCGGTTCGGCACCGACCCCGCCTCCTCCGCCCTCGACGTCAACTGCAAGGCCCACGACCTGGACAACCTCTACGTCGTGGACACCAGCTTCTTCCCGAGCATCGGCGCGGTGAACCCGTCGCTGACGGCCATCGCCAACGCCCTGCGCGTCGGCGACCACCTGGCCGACCGGCTGCGGTGAGCCGGGGCGCAGGCAGCCGGCGCACACAGCAGGCATCCGGCGATCGCACACAGGAGAGCCCGAGATGACGACACGACAGACGGACGCGCTGGTGATCTTCGGCGCAACCGGCGACCTGGCCAAGCTGGAGACCTTCCCGGCGCTGGTCGGGCTGGTCGAACGCGGAGTCCTGGACGTCCCGGTGGTGGGCGTGGCCAAGGCCGGCTGGGGCCTGGAGCAGTTCCGCGCCTACGCCGAGGCCTCGCTCACCCTCAACGGCATGGACCCCGCGTCCCCCGCAGCGGTCAAGCTGCTCGGGCTGCTGCGCTACGTGGACGGCGACCTCGGTGAGGACGCCACGTACACGGCGATGTCCGAGGCCATGGGCAGCGGGGGTCGCGCGCTGTTCTACCTGGAGGTGCCACCACCGCTCTTCGGCCGGATCGCCGACGGCATCGCAGCGGCCGGCCGGGCCGAGGGCGCCAAGATCATGGTCGAGAAGCCCTTCGGCAACGACCTCGACAGCGCCCGCGCGCTCAACGCCACCATGCACCGCCACTTCCCCGAGGACTCGATCTACCGCGTCGACCACTGGCTCGGCCTCGACCCGGTCGAGAACGTCCTGTTCGCCCGGTTCGCCAACTCGGTGATCGAGCCGCTGCTCAACCGCACCCACGTCGAGTCCGTGCAGATCACCATGGCGGAGGCGTTCGACGTCTCCGACCGCGGGCGCTTCTACGACCGCACCGGCGCCGTCCGCGACGTGATCCAGAACCACATGCTCCAGGTGCTGGCCACCGTACTGGCCGACCCGCCTTCCGGGCCGGGGCTGTCGGCATGGCGGGACGCCAAGGCCGAGGTGGTCTCCTCGCTGCGGCCGCTCACCCCCGACCACATCGTGCGCGGGCAGTACGAGGGCTACCTGGACGTGGACGGGGTCGACCCGAAGTCCACCGTCGAGACGTACGCGGCGATCCGGCTGGCCGCCGACTCCTGGCGCTGGGCCGACGTACCGATCCTCATCCGGGCCGGAAAGTGCCTCCCGGTGACCGCCACCGAGGTCAGTATCCGGTTCCGCCGCGCCCCGCACGACGTGTTCGGCCTGCGCCCGGCGCCCGCGACGAACCGGCTGCGGTTCCGCATCTGGCCCGAGACCGCGGTCGCGCTGACCCTCGCGGGCAAGACACCGGGCGGCGGCTGGCAGGCCAAGCACGAGGAGCTGGCCTTCAGCGAGGTCCCGGGATCGGACATGCGTCCCTACGACAGGCTGATCGGCGCCGCGCTCGACGGCGACCGCTGGCTCTTCGCCCGGCAGGACACGGTGGAGTCCGCCTGGCGGATCGTCGACCCGGTGCTGGACGACGTCGTTCCGGTCCGTCCGTACGCCAGGGGCACCTGGGGCCCGAAGGAGGCGGACGCCCTGCTGCCGAACGGCGACACCTGGGACGACCCGGCCGGCTGAGCACACCGCCGACCGGCCGGGCGACCGCTCGCGTGCCGCACCGGCCGGTGCGCCGCCGCGCCCGCGCCCGTTCCTGGGCCCGGGCCCGGCGGCAACCGGATGAACGGCGCAACGACCCTCGCGCTGCTCCTGCCGCCCGCACCGGAAGGATGTTCAGCTGGGTGGATGGATCTGGTCCATCTGAGACTGGTGACGCCGCCCGCGCTCACCGAGCGGACGCTCGCGCTGCTGACCGCCGACCGTCACGTCCTCAACCTGGTGGTGCTGGAATCCGCGGCCCGCGCGCCGGACGGCGACGTCGTCGAGTGCGATGTGGTGAAGGGCCCCGCGAACGAGCTGCTGCGCCACCTGCGGGACCTCGGAGTCGACCGACAGGGTGCGATCGCGATCGAGGACGTCGGGCTGCTGTTCTCGCACCGGGCCGAGCGGCTCGAAGCCGACGAGCCGATTCTGCTGGCCCACGCGCCGTTCTGGGCCTCCGTCGAGGCCGGCATCCGCGCCGGGGGCACCTACCAGCCCTCCTTCTACCTGCTGCTGGTGATCGCCGGCCTGATCGGCGCGGTCGGCATCATGACGAACTCCCAGATCCTCATCGTGGCGGCGATGGTGGTGGGCCCCGAGTACGGCGCCATCACCAGCGTCGCGCTGGGCCTGGAACGGGGTAACCGGCGCCGGGTGGGGCAGGGCGTGCGAGCGTTGATGCTCGGCTTTCCACTGGCCATCGCGGTCAGTTTCGCTTTCGCCGCACTGGCCCGGGGAGCCGACCTGCAGTCCAAGGCGTTCCAGGCCGGTCTGCGACCGGTGTCGAACCTGATCGACACCCCGAACGCCTTCTCGCTGGTGGTCGCCGTCCTCGCCGGAATCGTCGGCATCGTGTCCCTCACCGAAGCCCGGAGCAGCGCGCTGCTCGGCGTCTTCATCTCCGTGACCACGATTCCCGCCGCCTCGGACGTGGCCGTCTCGCTGGCCTTCGCGGACTGGCACGAGGCATGGGGTTCCCTGCTCCAACTCCTGCTCAACGTGGTCGTCCTGGTGGTGGTGGGAGTACTGGCCCTCCGGGCGCAGCGCCGGGCCTGGGGCCGGGTGATCCGGCGTACCGGGGGTGGCGCCCCGGGCGGCAGGAGCCGGCGCGGCGGGGGATAGTGGTGTCCGGGGGTTCCGTCCGACAGGTCATCGCCGAGGACAAGCCCCGGGGACAAGCCGCCGGGGGACGCCGAGAACAAGCGGAGACACCATGGACCGCTACCCGCCCATCGCCGACCACGGCCTCGTGGGAGATCTGCAGACCGCCGCCCTGGTGTCGGCCGGGGGAGTCGTCGACTGGTTCGCGGCTCCCCGGTTCGACTCCCCGAGCATCTTCGCGGCCCTGCTCGACCACGACCGCGGCGGCTACTTCCGGTTCTCCCCCGAGCATCCGGACGCCACCTGCAAGCAGATCTACTACCCCGACACGGCCGTGCTGGTCACCCGTTTCATGTCACCCGACGGCGTCGGCGAGGTCGTCGACTGCATGGCACCCGACACGTCGCTCACACCGACCGACCGGCACACGCTGATCCGGGTCGTGCGGGCGGTCCGGGGGAGCGTGCGCGTCGTCCTGGAGTGCCGGCCGCGGTTCGACTACGGCCGGGCGGACCACGAGCTCCAGCTGGAGTCCGGCGCCGCCGTCTTCCGGGCACCCGGGCAGGTCGCGTACCTCCAGTCCACGTTCCCCGTGACCCGGGACGGTCGGGACGTCCGCGGGGAGATCGCCCTCGACGCCGGGCAGGAGGCGGCCGCCGTCTTCACGGTGTGCGACCCGGACGGCGAGCCGCCGGCCCCGTTCCACCCGGCCGAGCTGGCCGACCGGATCACCGCCATCGGCGAATGGTGGCAGGAGTGGCTGCGCGGCTCCCGGTACCGCGGTCGCTGGCCCATCATGGTCAACCGGTCCGCCATCACCCTCAAGCTCCTCACCTACCACCCGACCGGTGCGCCGATCGCCGCCGCCACGATGGGGCTGCCCGAGCAGATAGGCGGCGAGCGCAACTGGGACTACCGCTACACCTGGGTCCGGGACGGCTCCCTGTCCGTACGCGCCCTCCTGGACCTCGGCTTCACCGAGGAGGCGACCCGGTTCGTGAAGTGGCTGGGCACCCGGCTGCACGAACGCGCGGACCTGCCCGGCGAGCGGTTGCAGATCATGTACCGGGTGGACGGCGACCCGGACATCCCCGAGGAGATCCTCGGCCACTTCGAGGGCTACCGCGGCTCCGCGCCGGTCCGGGCCGGGAACGCCGCGATGGACCAGTTGCAGCTGGACATCTACGGCGAGGCGCTGTACGCCCTGTCCGAGATCCGCGAGGTGGGCAGCCGGACGGACTACCACGGCTGGAAGGTCCTCTCCTCGGCGATGGACTGGCTCGCGGACTCGTGGGACCGCCCGGACGAGGGCATCTGGGAGACCCGCGGCGGGCGCAAGGACTTCTCCTACAGCCGGGTGATGTGCTGGGCCGCCCTCGACCGCGGCCTGAAGCTCGCGCACGAGTTCAGCCGCCCCGCCGACATCGACCGCTGGCGCAAGGCCCGCGACGCGATCATCGAGCAGGTGATGGAACGCGGCTGGAGCACCAAGCTCAACGCCCTGGTCCAGCACTACGAGGAGGACGTCCTGGACGCCTCGCTGCTGCTCGTGCCCCGCGTCGGCTTCCTCGCGCCGCAGAGCGCCAGTTGGCTCTCCACGCTGGACGCGATGGACCGCACCCTCGTCTCGGACAGCCTGGTGTACCGCTACGACCCGGCGGCCTCCCCGGACGGACTGCGCGGATCCGAGGGCACGTTCAGTCTCTGCAGCTTCCTGTACGTCGACGCGCTTGCCCGGGCGGGCCGGGTCCGCCAGGCGCGGTACGCCTTCGAGAAGATGCACACCTACGCCAACCACGTCGGACTGTTCGCCGAGGAGATCGGCCCGAGCGGCGAGCAACTGGGCAACTTCCCCCAGGCGTTCACCCACCTGGCACTGATCATGGCGGCCACCACGCTGGACGAGGCGCTGGACAAGGCCCGGAACCGCTGACAGTCGCAGCGCACCGGACCCGGAGGGCCGGGCCGACGCCGTGGTACCGGCTCGGCACGGGGCCGGGTGGCCCGGCCGACCCCCGTCCGGACGGGAGCCGGCCGGGCCTCGGTCTCACCCGCCGTACGCCGCGTCGATGTGGGCGAGCACGGGGGCGGCGCCGTCCTCCGCGGCGATGCGGCGGGCGAGTTCGACTGCGCGGCGGTGGCGGCCCGGCTCGGTCACGCAGGCGGTGATCGCGTCGGCGAGGGCCTCGGCGGCGAGCCCCTCGAACGGCAGGGGCCGGGGAGCGACCCCCAGCCGGTGCAGCCGGGCCGCCCAGAACGGCTGGTCGGCCATGACGGGTACCGGGACGGCGGGCACCCCTGCCCGCAGACCGGCACCGGTGGTGCCCGCCCCGGCGTGGTGCACGACGGCGGCGGTCTGCGGGAAGAGCCAGTCGTGCGGGACGTCCCCGATGGCGAGGACGTCGTCGCCACCGCCGCCCAGTCCGGCCCACCCCGCCTGGACCACCGCGCGCACACCCGCCCGCTTCACCGCAGCGGCCACCAGGTCGCTCAACCGTTCCCCGTGACCCGGTGCCATGCTGCCGAACCCGATGAACACCGGCGGCGGACCGGCCTGGAGGAAGTCGGCCAACTCGGCCGGGGGCCGCCAGCCGTCCGGCCGGGCCGGCCACCAGTAGCCCGTCACCTCGGCCTGCGACGGCCAGTCGGCCGGGCGCGGCACCACCGACGGGCTGAAGCCGGCGAAGACCGGCCGGATGCCCGCAGCCGGTCCCGCCGGTGGTCCCGCGAGTGGTTCCGCCGGTGCGCCTGCGGGCAGGCCGAGGCGGGCACGCAGCCGGGCCACGGCACCGGCGAAGAGCCGGTCCCGGCGCCCCACCACCTCCAGGCCCGCGGCCAGGTTCCCCTCCGGCCCCAGGTCGTCGGTACCCGGCGTGCCGGGCAGGGGGAACTCCCTGGTGGCGAGCGCCGGTGTGAGGTGGGTGCCGATGACGGGGACGCCGAGGGCCTCGCCGACGACGTGGCCGAGCGGTGCGGGGGCGAAGGCGGTCAGCACCAGGTCGGTGCCGTCGGCCACGGCCTCCGCCACGCCGTCGGCGAGCCCGTCCACGTAGGCCCGGTTCAGCGCCCGGACCTCCTGCGGGGAGGCCGCCCGGGACCAGGACCGGATCAGGTCCTGCGGGTCTCCCGGAAGGGGCCGATGGCCGAGGCCGCACCCGCCGACGAGGGCGGCGAAGGACGGATGAGCGGCCACGGTGACCTCGTGACCGGCGTCCAGCAGACGCCGTCCCAGGCCGGTGAACGGCGCGACGTCTCCCCGCGATCCGGCAGTGATGATCAGAATCCGCATGCGGTGATTCTCCTCGACGGACGCCACCCCGATCACCGACACCGGGCGCGCACCCGAAGACCGGCCTGAACCACCCCCGCGAACGGCCCGAAGCACCCGCGAACGGCCTTGGACCACCCGCGAACGGCCGCGAGCAGCCGCGACCGGCCGTCAAAAGGCCCCGGCCGTCCGGGCGGTGGGACCTCCGGACGGCTGGGGCGCCCCGCTACCTGGTGCAGGTCCGGTCCCCGCTCGGCAGCCTGCCCCCTGCCAGATAGGCGTTGACCGTGTCGTCCACGCACGCGTTGCCGTACAGGCCGTAGAGCGCGTGCCGGTTGGCGCCCTCCAGCGTCAGCAACCGGGAGGCGGGCAGCAGCCCGTGCAGCGCGACGCTGTCCCGGTAGGTGGTGCGCGGGTCGCCGGTCGCGGCGACTATCAGCACCTTGGCGTCGCGCCGCACTTCGGTGCGGGCCTCGCGCGGGCGGTCCCAGAAGGCGCACGGGTTGATGTTGTGGACCATCGGGCCGAACAGCGGGTGCTCGCCCCGGCTGCGCTCGATCTCCCGCCAGTACGCCTCGGGGTCGCGCGGCGCAGTGGCGTCCGCACAGATGACCGCCTGCTGGGAGCTGCCGGTCGGCGACGCGTCCCCGCTGAACGCGAACCGCAGCGTGGCGGTGAACGCCGCCGACGGCCGGGCCGGCCGCCCCGCCGCCGCCTCGGCGAGCACCGCGATCTGCTCCGCCAGGCCCCCGCGCGCGGCGTCCGTGTCGTCCGCGAGTCCGGCGAAGAGCAGGAAGGGCACCCGGGTGTCGTCGAGCAGGAACGTGTCGGCCCCGCTGCCGACGGCCAGCGGGGCGCGCGCCGACGCCTCGACGAGCCGCCGGATGCCCGCCGTCACCTCGTCCGCGGTCCGGCCGAGCCCGTAGGTGTCGTGGCGGACCGCCGTCCAGGCCGCCCAGCCGGCGAGCGCCTGCTCGTTCTCCGCCAGCAGGTTCGGCAGCAGCACCGGCCCGTACGTGCGCGGGTCGAGCGCCCCGTCGAGGACCACCCGGTCGTAGCGGCCGGGGAACATCTGGGTGAACACCGTGCCCAGGTAGGTCCCGTACGAGACCCCCAGGTAGGAGATCCTCCGCTCGCCGAGCGCGCCGCGGATGACGTCCATGTCGCGCGCCGTGTTGCGGGTGCTCGCGTGCGGCAGCAGAGGTCCGGCCGCCGCCCGGCACTTGGCGGCCAGGTCCTTCTGGAGGGCGACCTGCCGCTCGAAGCTCGCCCGGCTCAGGCCCGCCGAGACGAGATTGGTGCCGACCGGCCAGCCGCAGTCCAGCGGGGTGCTGCGGCCGACGAATCGCGGGTCCATGCCGATGATGTCGTAGCGCGCGGCGGTCTCCTTGAGCGCCGCACGGACGCGCGGCGGGCTCCCGAGGGTCTGGCCGCCCGGACCGCCGTCGTTGAGCAGCAGCGGGCCGATCCGGTGGCGGGTGTCTGTGGCCTTGATCCGGGAGATCGCGACGGTGATGGTGCGGCCCCGGGGGTCACCGTAGTCGAGCGGCACGGTCACGTCGGCACAGGTCGCGCCCGCCTGCTCCAGGCCGGCGCCGACCTGGTCGTCCGGGCCCTGGACGCAGCTGCGCCAGTCGAGGGCCTGGTCGTAGTAGCGCTCCAGGCCCGGGGTGGTGGAGGCGGCGAGGTCCGGCGAGGCGTCACCGGCAGCGGACGCGGACGTGGACGCGGAGGTGTCGGCGGCGACGCCGCCGGGAGCGGCGGGCGCGGCCTGGGCGGTGGGGCCGGTCGCGGCGGACACCACCGCCAGGCAGGCCGCGAAGGCGAGGCCGGCGGCCGTGGCCCGGCGGACGGCCGGCTGCCCGGCCGCGGTCCATCCGGGGGCGGGCTGTGCGGGGGTTCGGCGGTCGATCATGACGTCTCCTCAGTGGTGTCGGATCCGCCGCCGGCCGCGCAGAACGCGGCGGTCGCGACGGCACGGTGGTCCTTCTCGGCCTGCGGGCTCCCGGGGACCTGGTTGAGCGCGAGGGCGAGGCTGCGCCCGCCCGCCCGCCCGGCCCGACCGCGGCGAGCGACCGGTGCCCGCCCGGCAGCGTGCCGCCGTGTCCCCACCACCACCCGCCGCACTCCAGTGGGCCGGCGACCAGTCCGAGCCCGTACCGGGCGCCGGGCCAGAGGAGTTCCGGATCGGCGGGCACGGTGCGCTTCATCTCGGCGAGCCGGCGCGCGGGCAGCAGCCGGCCGCCGAACAGCCCACGGAGGAACCGGTCGACGTCGGCGGGCGTGGAGACCAGCGCCCCGCCCGCGCCGCCGAAGCTCGTGTCCCACTCGGTGCCGTCGGCCGGCGGGGCGCCCTCGGGGGAGGCGGGATCGACGTAGTAGCTGCGCGAGGGCGGCCCCGACGGCCGCGCGGGTCGCCGCGCACCCACCCGGCTCGGCGGCCACCGCCGAGGCCACCGGGGTGACCGCCAACACCGGGGCGGCCACGGCCACGGCGAGCGCCGTGATCCACGGCGTCGGACGGCTTCGGCCCCGGAGGCTCCCGGGCCAAGGGAATTGATGGTCTGTCATGGTGTCCACGCTAGGAACCGGTCACCCGGAGATCACGACAGCACACCCCCGGAGACCGCCGGGGGACATCCCGACCCGTCACGTTCCCTTTCGGGCAGGAGGTACCGGCCGCGCGGACCGGACACGGCCCCCGCACCCCCCGCCCGCGGTCGGGACCCGGCCGACCGGCCCGTTCCGACGGTCGGCGGCACACGACCTCTGGGCTAAGATCACGCAGCCCGTACGGGCACGCATCAGCGGGGGACAGGGGCGGGGGACGAGCAGGTGACCGACGATTCCGTGGTGGCCGACACCGGCACGAAGGGCGCGGCCGGCCAGGTCGTGACGGCGCTGGTACTGGTGGGGGGCGCCATCGCCCTCGTGTGGGGGCTGGGCGGGGTCGGCGACTCCCCGGCGCGGGACGAGAAGCCCGCCGCGTGCAACGCGCCCAAGGAGACGGACGCGCCCGAGTACCCGGCGCTGTGCGCCGCGCTCAACCGCCCCGACCTGCCGACGCTGCTCGGCACGCCGACCGAGCACGTCTCGGTCGCGCAGTCCGGGGGCGGGCCCTTCACCTTCCCGGACGGGACGAAGATGTACGACGCCTCGGCACAGGTGCAGCTCGGCCCCGTCAACGTGCGCATCACGGACAACCGCAACCTCTCGGTCCAGGACGTCGCGTCGTTCGCGAAACCGCCGGCCCTGCCGACCTCGGTGCTCGGGCGTCCCGCGGCGACCTACGCGGACCACACGATGGCGATCGCCTTCAGCACGAACGGCAAGTCCACCAGCGGGCCCGGCGGCATCGCGCGGCACCTCGTCGTCGCCAAGGACCCCAAGGCCGGCGGCGGCTCCTTCGAGCTCACCATCTGGCGCCAGGACACCGCGCTCCCGGACGAGACTGCCCTGTTCCGGATCGCCGAGCAGGTGCTGCCGACGGTCCGGGGGTGGGTCGCGGGGACGGCGTAGCGCACCCCGGCCCCGGGTGCGCTGCGCCCGGCCGACCGTCGGCCGCTCAGCGCCGCCTCGTCAGGCGGTCCACGACGGTCTGGCCGCGGGTCGTCTGCCAGCGTGACCGCGCCTGCCGAATGACCGTGTCCCACTCCTGGCGGACCTCGTTGTCCGGAGGGCGCTCGCCGCGCCCGATCCTGTCGAGCTCGTCCTGCACCTCCCTGCCGAGCGCTGCCGAGCCCACGGTCGCGAACATGGCCCCGAACAGGGCCGAGAGCATGGCGAAGACCGCCCCGATCGCGCCGTAGCGGTCCGTGTAGGAGTTGAAGAGGTGCGGCAGGTAGACGGTCAGGCCCACCGAGTAGCCGGACAGCAGTACCGCCCCGATGATCCCGAACGGCAGAAGGTCGAGCCGTGGAATCCGCCCGGCGGACAGGAGCCGACCGCTCCAGATGAGAAGGGCCGCTGTCAGCGGCGCCTCCACGACGGCTGCTCCGAGCCCCAGCGGTCTGCGGCCGATGGCCGCCTGGACCCAGCCGCTCAGCGTGGCGTACACGGCCAGCACGGCGATCCACTTCAGGCCGTTCACCGTGTTGCGGACACTCAACGGCTGTAGTTCCCAGCCCTGTTCGAAGAGCCTCTGGGCAGCCCGCGCGAAACTCAGCACCGAGACGAGTAGGAAGGCGACCCCGAAGAGTCCCACCGAGCTCCAGTCGCTCGACGAGGAGAACAGGTGGCGTACGGCTTCGGCGCCGTCCCCGGTGAGGTCGTAGCGGTCGACGATGCGGTCGGCGACGTCCTTGCCGCTCAGGCGGACCACGAGACCGCTGAGGAGGATGGCCAACGGCACCAGCGCCGTCAGTGCGGCGGAGGCCAGGGCCATCGAGCGGTCGAAGCCGACGAGTCGCTGGAACCGGCCGACCACGCGCAGCGCGAACGCCGGGCGGAGCCAGAAGGTCGCCCACCTCAGGACGGTCTCGCGGCTGATCCGTGTCGTTTTGGCCCTCCGGTGTTCGGTGGCGGGGTGTTGCCGAGGGAAGCCGGGCGGGTGCGGCGGGTGCCCGGACGGGACCCTCGGGCCGGAACGGCGGACCGCCGCCGGAGCGATCCTCTCGCGGCGGGTCCTGACCGGGGCCCGCAACCCGCCGGGTGAGTGCCGCCGTCTGCTCACACAGGGCGGTGATCTCGCCCCGCAGGGAGTCGAGTCTGCCTTCGGCGGGCCGGTCGACGGACTCCCGGGGGGCGGCCGACGGACCCCGGGGGCGGCCGACGGAGCTCCCGGGCCCGGCCCGCTGCGACGCCGAGGGCGCCGTGACGGTTGCGGGGACACGAGGCCCGGTGTCCTGCCGGCGTCCACGCCCGTTGCCCCCGCCCGGTGTCCCTGCGTGGCTCCCGCCCTCGGCGTGGTGCCACCGGGGCCGGTGGGTCCGGGGGAGCGCACCGGGGCGGGCGCGGGCGACCCGGCTCAGGAGGCGAGCGGGCCCCCGGACTGCGGCGGGCCCGGTACGAGCGGGCCGGTGACCTGCTTGGTGTCGTCGTCGTCCGAGGTGACCGCCGTGGTGATCGAGCTGGTTCCCCCGGCGATCACGCCGATCAGGATGAACGCGACCAGCAGGCCGCGCCCGGCCCCGCTGAGGACCAGCGGGCGGGTCGCCGAGACCGGGCCGCCCGGCACCGAGCCCGGCTCCTCGCCGAACAGCCGCTTCGGGTAGGCGGAGGTGAGCATCAGCAGGTACGCCATGTAGCGCATCCGGTAGCGCAGGATCGCGGCCGTCGCCTCGAACAGGGGTTGCGGCATCCGGCCCAGGATCAGCACCACCAGCCAGCTGATGAACGAGACCGTCCACCACCCGGCGTACAGCACGCTCTGGATGATCATCGCAGGGATCGCCAGCACGATCCGGAAGAACACCGCGAGCCGGTTCAGCTCACCGGGCCGCAACTCCACCCGGACCGGATGGTCGGGCGTGTGGAACGCGAACGGCGGATAGCGGTCGTGGGTGAGCAGCAGATAGGCGTTGACCCGCGTCTCGTACGGGACGAAGCCGGTCAGGTAGTCGGAGGCGAAGACGGGCAGCCGACCCAGGACCAGGGCGCCGAACCAGCCCAGTACGGCGATGAAGAAGGCCACCACCGACAGCACCCAGACCACCACGAACTGGGGGATCAGCAGGATGATCCGCAGGGCCACGGTGAGCCGGTTCTGCATCCCCGGTGCGGGCATGTCCAGCACGGGCAGCCACTCCGTCTCGAACGGTGCGGGTGCGGGGGGAGCCTGCCACATCCGGGCCTCCAGGTCTCGACGCCAGGCACGGTGGTGGACCGGCCGTGTGCTCCGAAGATCGCAGCCGACCACCGCCTCCGCGCGCTGCGCTGCGCCGGCCGGGGGAGCGGGCGTCGATGTGTGCACGTCCGGCCTCGGCGCGATCCCGCAAGAACTCCGGACGGTCGGAGACCGCCCAAGGCGGAGCAGTTTCGGGCATCGCGTCGTACGGCGGGGCACCGGACGGCAGGATCACCCCGGGGCAGGACCACCCGACGGCGGCGGACCGCGCCGTCCGCATGTCATGCCTCGGCCATGCAGTGCTCACGTGCGGGGGTGCCCGGTTGCCGGCGAACGACGGCCATGACGGCCATGACGGTCACAGCCACGACGGTCACAGCCACGACGGCTACGACGGTCATGACGGCTACGACGGGCACAACGGTCACAGCGGTCACCACGACGGGTTCGACGTCCGCCGGGCCGAGCTCGACGGTGATGACGACTGCGAAGGCGACGGTCTCCACGGCTTCGGAACGGACCACGACGACCTCTCCGACTTCGACGCCTTCCTCCGGGTCTCGGCCGAGCTGACCGGCTTCGACGAGGCCGAGCTGCGCGCCACCGGCATGGCCCGCGAACACCACCGCACCCTGCTGGACCGCCGCGTCCGGGACGAACACGCCCTGATCCAGCTCTGGTACCTGGGCGCCTGGCCGGGTGAGCCGCCCTCCTCGGCCCGCGCCCACGACCAGGGGCTGACGTGGCGTACCTTCCACGGCGCCGCCCCCGGCCCCACCAGCGCCTCTGCTCCCCCCGCCCCCGCTACGGACGTGGACGCCACCCCTGCCGGCACGCCCGCAACAGGCGCGCCACCCGGCCCACGAGCACCCGGCCCACGGGCGGCGGGCCGGGAGCCGGGTCAGGAGGGTTGAGGTTGACCTCGGGTCAGGGTGGAAGCTCGTCGCAGCGGCACGAAGCCGCTCCGAGCACAGCGGATCTGAAGGAGCACCATGTCCATCACCCATTCCGGTCAGGGGCAGGATCGCCCGGAGTTGCAGAAGGCGATCGAGGAGATCGTCGAGTCCGGGTTCGTCGGAGTACAGCTGCGGGTGAACGACGAGCAGGGCGAGTGGGTCGGCAGCGCCGGGGTGCGCGAGCTGGGCCGCAGTGCCAGGACGCTGACCGACGGGCACTTCCGGATCGGCAGCACCACCAAGAACTTCGTCGCGACCTCGGTGCTCCTGCTGGTGGCCGAGGGCAGGATCGGTCTGGACACGCCGGCCGACGACTACGTCCCCGGGTTCGGGCTGGACCGGCGGATCACGGTGCGGATGCTGCTCCAGCACACCAGCGGGATCTTCAACCACACCGGCGAGCTCAACGAGGACGGGACGTTCGAGCCGGGAGTCCCCTGGCGGGGCAAGGAGTGGGTGGAGAACCGGTTCAGGACCTACCAGCCCGAGGAGCTGGTGCGGCTGTCGATGTCCAAGCCCGCGCGGTTCGCGCCCGGGACGCGCTGGAGCTACGCCAACACCAACTACGTGCTGGCCCGGCTGGTGGTCGAGAAGGTCACCGGCCGTCCGTTCGCCGAGGAGCTGCGCCGGCTGGTCCTGGCGCCGCTGGGGCTGACCGGAACCGTGGCGCCGGGCACCTCGCCGGAGATCCCGGAGCCGCACAACCACTGCTACTACCGCTATGACGACGCCGGGCAGGAGAGGACGGTCGACATCACCCGGGAGAACCCCTCGTGGGTTTCGGCGGGTGGCGACATGATCTCGACCACTCGGGACCTGCACACGTACTTCTCCGCGTTGATGGGCGGCAGGCTCCTGCCGGCGGGGCTGCTGGCCGAGATGCGCACGCCGGAGGCGACGGTCGGCTACGGCCTGGGGGTGTTCGCGCAGGACCTGGGCGCGGGCGGCGGTACCGTCTTCCACCACAACGGCGGCATGGCGGGCAGCGGGGCGCTGATGTACAGCTCACCCGACGGCGGCAGGACCCTGACCGCCGGGCTGACCTGTGTGGGCGACGCCGACCTGTCGATCGCCACGGCGTTCCAGAGCGCCCAACAGAGGCTCGTCAACGAGGTGTTCCGCGGCGGGCAGGCCGGTCCGGCCCAGCCGGCGGGGTGACCACCTGCGACGCGCACGCCAAGAGGAGCGGGGACCGCCTCCGCAGCCGCATCGGACGGTGTGCGTTGTCGCGGAGTCAGAGCACGAGGCAGGCTGGGGAGATGAAGAGCGGAATCACGATCGGGCAGGCGGCGGCGTTCGTCGGCGTCACGGTGAAGACGGTGCGGCACTACCACAGGCTCGGTCTGGTCGAGGAGCCGGAACGCGACGGCTCCGGATACCGGCGGTACGGATCGGACGAGTTGCTGCGGCTCGTCCAGGTCCGGACACTGGCCACCGCCGGCGTACCGTTGGCCGAGATCGGGCCCCTGCTCGACGCCGACGCCGATCGGTTCGCGGCCTCCCTCGCGGACGTCGAGCGGCGGCTGACCGACCGGATCGCGGAGTTGACCGCGCGTCGTGACACGCTGCACCGGCTCGCCGACGGCGACCGCGCCCTGCTGCCCGACCGCGCCTGCGCGGTCCTGGAGCGGATGTCCGGCCTCGGCTTCGATCCCGAGTACGTGGCCGGGCAACGCGAGGCCCTGGTGCTGATCCGGGCACTGGTGCCGGAAGGCTTCGACGGCTTCCTGACCCAGCTCGAACACTCCCTCGGCGACCCCGCGTACATCGACCTGGCCAAGCGCGGCTGGGAGGCGGAGGCCTGGGACCCGGACGACCCGAGGATCGAGGAACTCGCGACCGCCATGGCCGAGCACTACCTCGCCAACCACGCGCGGCTGGAGAACCCCACCAGCCGGCAGGCCTGGGCGAACGCCTCCGCCCAGTACCGGCTGATCAACGACCATCGCATGGACCAGGCGCCGATCGCGGCCCGGCTGACCGCACTCACGGAGGCGAGACTCAGATCCGCAGGGGTACCCGTCCCCCACCGGTGACGGGAGCCGGATGCCACGGCAGGGCCGGATCGAGCAGGTCCTGGTGCAGGTCGGCGCCGAAGGCACCGTCGGAGTGCAGGGCGAGGCCGGCCCCGGGAAGCCGAGGAGACGCCGGGGGAGCGGGAGCCGGGTCCTGCGGACCTCGTACCGCCCACCCGCGGGGTGATCGTCGGGTGCCGTGCGAGGTCCGAACTCCCTGCTGCTCCGGCCGCTCCTGCACTCCCGCTACGGAACTCCCGCCTCCGTACTCCCGTTGCGGCACTCCCGCTACCGCTCGGCCAGTGGGAGCGCCGGGAAGGTGTGGTTCTGCCAGAGCAGCCGGGAGGTCTCCTCCGGGTAGGCCGTGACGGCCGGTCGTGCGTCGAAGAGCTGGACGAGGCGTTGCCGGACGTCGTAGGCGGGCCACCCGGGGTCGCCGTCGGCGGCGAAGGCCGTCCACGCGGCGCGGATCCGTGCGGACAGCTCCTCCGCCTCGGGGGAGGGGGCCTCGCCGATCAGCAGGGCGGGCTGCCCGCTGCTCAGGTTGCCGAACACGAGCGGCACGTCCAGGCCGTGGCAGGCACCGAGTGCACCCCCCAGGCCCGGGGCGGGCCAGGTCAGCTCGTAGACGTGGGTCCGGCCGCCGGCGGTGGTGTGCGCCTGCGCGAGTCGGAGGGACGCCATCCGGAACAGCCAGTCGGCGTTGACCAGTTCGTACAGCTCCTCCGGGCCTGCCGACGGGAAGCCCTCGCGGTACCGCTGCGCGCCGTCCGGGCCGGGGGCGAGGGTGCGCAGGGCGGCGTCGGCCTGCTCCTGGGTCACCTGGCCGAGCACGCCGTCGATCAGGCTGAACAGCCGGTGCTCGTCACGGACGTGGCCGACGAGGAGATCGACGTCCCGGGCGGCGCCGTCGGCCAGTGCCTGCCAGGGCGTGGTCGGCAGGACGTCGCCGTCGACGACGGGCGCGAACGGGATCGGCCGGTACGCGATCGGCCCCCAGCGTTCCCGCCACTGCTCGATCTTCGCGGACACCGCGTCGCCCGCGGCGGGCAGCCGGGGCGGGGCCACCGTGGACAGGTCGGCCACCGTGGGCCGCAGCCCCAGCTCGGTGGCGCAGGCGGTGGCGATGTCGGCGGCCAGTTCGGGCGAGAAGAACGTCCCCGGCAGGCTCTGCGCGACGGCCCGGCGGAACAACCCGGCCGCCCGGGGCATGGCCAGCAGCGCGGCGACCGATCCGCCGCCCGCCGACTGGCCGAAGACCGTGACCCGGTCCGGGTCGCCGCCGAAGGCCCGGATGTTCTCGCGCACCCACCGCAGGCCGGCGACCTGGTCGAGCAGGCCCCGGTTCGCGGGGGCGCCCTCGATCTGCGCGAAGCCCTCCAGACCCAGGCGGTAGTTGAGGGTCACGAGGACGACACCGCCGGCGGCCAGGCGGCCGCCGTCGAACTCCGGGAGGCTGGACGTGCCGATCACGTACGCGCCGCCGGGGATCCACACCATGACGGGGAGACCCGCCCCCGGGACCGGCTCGGGCGACCAGACGTTGACCGTCAACCAGTCGTCACCCGCCGCCTCCTGCGACGGCGCTTCCATGCCGAAGACCCCGGCCTGCGGTGGCGGTGGCCCGTACGACACGGCCGCCCGCACCCCCGCCCAGCCCCGTACCGGCCGGGGTTCGGCGAAACGGAGCGCACCGACCGGTGGCTCGGCGTACGGGATGCCCCGGAAGACCGCCAGGCCGGCCTCGCGGCTGCCGCGCAGGGCACCGGCCGCCGTACGGACTTCGGGTGCGGCCTCGGACGGCCTCGGTGCGGTGGCGGTCACTGCGGGCTTCCTCTCCGGCAGGTGGAGCGGCCACGTCGCCGCCCGGCCCCGCAAGGGACCGGGTGCGCATCGTCCGGAAGCCGCCGGAGGTCATGCGGCAGCTCGTCCGGATCTGTCCCGAGGACGGTACCGTCCCGGGTCCGCTCGTCGGAAGCGAATTGGCCCGGCGGTGGGCCCCGGCGGTGGGCCCCGGCGGTGGGCCCGCCGCGAGGGCCGGCGCTTCCTCGGCGCAGGGCCCTGGCAGCAGGCGTCGACGTCTGCTGCCCGGGCCCGGGTGGTGCCGTCCCCTGTGACGGGACGGCACCACGCCGACCCGCGCCGGCCGGGCGGGGCCCCGGGCTCAGGTCACTTGCACTGCCCGCTGCGCGGTCCGGTCACGGTGTTGCCGGACTGCTGCAGGGTGGGTGCGTTGCCCGCGCAGCGCAGCGGCGCCCCGACCTGGTTGCCCTCGAACTCCGGGACCAGGTCCTCGGGGAGCAGGCCGCTGCCGCTGTTGTCGTTGATCGTCACCGGCGCGGACATCGTGTTGGACGATGCCTTCAGGCCGCCGGTGTTGCGCTCCAGGGTCAGCGGGGCATTGAAGGCGTTGCCCGCGCAGTCCGTCCGCTCGCCGCCGCCCAGCAGCACGAAGCCGCTGGTGCCCGTTAGGGCCACCGGCGCGGCGAGGGCCGAGTGGCAGACGGTGACCGCGAGGGCGCCGTTCGCGGCCACCGGGCCGTTGATCTGCGCACCCGACACCGCCAGCGCTCCGCCGGGCCGCACCTCCACCGGGCCGTTCTGCCGACCGCCGGGAGCGATGCACAGCGACTGGCCGGCGGCCACGGTCAGCGGGCCGTCGTGGTCCGTGGTGCACGGCCCGCTGAAGCCGACGGTGACGTCGGTGGGCGCGGCCGTGGCGCCCGCCGTGAAGGCGGGGTCGCCGCCGTAGGTGGCGGTGATCGGGTGCGCCCCGGGCTGGAACTTGCCGGTGGTGAAGGTCGCCCTGCCGCCGTTGAGCGGCACGGTCGCCAGCGTGGCCGTCCCGTCGGAGAAGGTGACCGACCCGGTCGGGGTGCCCGCGCCCGCGCCGGCCGGGGCCACGGTGGCCGTCACCTGGACGGAGTGGCCGAACAGCGGGGTCGCGGTGTCCGCGCCGAGCGTGACCGAAGTCCCGTACCGGAAGGTGATGACGGCCTTGCCGTTGCCGTGGTTGACGCCCTGGAGGAGCGAGACGTCGGTCGCCGACGGCACCGCGTAGCTGCTGCCGCCGCCACCGCCGGCGCCCGGGAAGTAGCCCGGGTTGCCGCCGCCGGAGCCGCCGCCACCGCCGTGCCAGCCGCCGCCGCCACCGCCGCCGCCCGGGCCGCCCCCACCGCCGTTGCCGCCGGCGCCCGCGAGGCCGGAGCCCAGCGGGCCGTTGCTCTGGCCGCCGTCCTGGCCGGTCTCGCCGCCGCCCGCGCCGCCCCGGAGGCTGGGACCGCCGTTGCCGGCGCCGCCGCCGCCACCCGCGACCAGGACGCGGTCGTCGCCGCCGAACGCGCCCACCCGCACGTCCAAGCCGCCGCCGCCCGAGCCTCCGCCGCCGTGGGCGCCGCCGCCGCCGCGGCCGTGCCCGGTGCCGCCGGGGCGGGCGAACTCACCGTGCCGGGAGGAGCCGGGGATGCCGGCCGCGCCCACGGTGAGCTGGAGGGTCTGGCCCGGGGTCACGGGCAGGGTCGCGCGGGTCTCGCCGCCGAGGCCGCCGGGCGCTCCGTCGGCCGCGGGGTGCGGCGTGATGAAGCCCGCCGCGCTGCCGCCCTCGGCGCCGTACAGGTCGACGGTCACCGCTGTCACGCCGTCCGGGACGGTGAAGGTGTCCGAACCGACGGAGTCGTAGGTGCAGGTGGGTTGCGGTGCCGTGGTGAAGACGCCACCGGTGCCGCAGGGCGCGGCCGCGCTCGCTGTGGCCGCGGACGCGGTGAGGGGCACGATCGCGGCGGCGACGAGGCCCGTGGTGCCGGCCGCCGAGATCATCCTGGATCTGAATATCGTCCGACGGGGCTTCGGATCGTTGTTGCTCATGGAGTCGACGCTTTCTCTCCGGTCCTCGGGGAGACCGGGGTGACGGGAGGGGGATCCGCAGGCGGGACGGGCCCGCCTGCGGACCGGGTCCGACCGGTGGCTCAGACGCCGTCGTTGGCGCAGAGCGCCCAGACGTCCGAGTAGGTGTTGGGGGAGCCGGCACCGCCGGTGTGGGTGTAGGCGGTCCAGTACGCGGCCGACGTGGTCCCGTCGCCGACGGGGTTGCCGCTGTTGTCGCTGGGGAAGCTGCCGTTGAGGTGGTCACCGCCCGAGCCCGGCCCGGTGAAGTCGGTGGTCGTGACGCTGCCTCCGCTGATGGCGGCGCCGCCGCTGACCAGCTTGCCGTCGTTCCCGCAGCCCACGGTCACGGTCTGGCCCGTGGTCGCCGAGGTCGGGCCGCTCACCTCGCTGTAGTGGACCTTCACGGTGACGCCACCGACGTTGATGCCGTTTCCGCTGCAGATCGCGTACGCGTACGTGGTGTTGGTGGTGCCGCCACCGCCGCCGTTGTAGCCGACCGCCGTCCAGGAGTCGGGGTTGCCGTCGCCGTCGGCCGCGGCCTTCAGGCCGTAGTCGTGCGCGGAGTTGTTGAAGGTGGGGAAGCTCGCGATCGGCTTGAGGCTGCCGACGTCGGCCGGGGTGGTCCGGGCGCCGCCGCCGAGCAGGACGGTGTTGGCCGGGCAGGTCGCCGTGACCGCGAGGGGTGCCGACGAGCTGGTCGGCCCGGCGGCCTTGTTCATGAGGGTCTGGGTGTGGTTGATCAGGTTGCTGGTGAAGCAGACCGCGTACGGGGTGGACGAGAACGAGCTGTTCACCGCGCCGCCGCTGCCACCGATGCCGAGCCAGTGCGTGTTGTCGGTGCCGACGACGCCGGTGGAGCCGGTGTACTCGGTGGAGCCGTCGGGGCTGGGCCCGGTGCCGTTCACGTGGTTGCCGTTGGACGACGTACCGGTACCGATGGCCTGGTTGATGCCGCCGCCGGAGGCGAGACCGCTGCTGCAGTCCGCGTGGGTCGAGATCTCGGAAAAGGTGGTGGCGGGCCCGGCGGTGGCGCCGGGGGTCTTCACGGTCACGCCCACGGTGTTGGCGTACGCGACCCCGGGCACCGCCAGGGCCAGCAGGGCGGCTGTCACCAGCGCCCTTCCGGCCACCAGACGCGGCAGGAACTGGTCCTCATCGGACTCTCCCTCTCTGATCTACAGCGCTGCACACGGGAGGAGGCAGCGCGGACGAAAGCCGTACAGGAGAAGACCGACCGCGGCGGGGTGCGGCCGTCACGGGTCCGACGACGGCTGGGGAGCCTGGGGAGTGGGGAGGCGGGACCCGTACGAGCCGGCGCTCAACGCGGCTCGCAGAGGCGGACTCTAGTAGTCCGGAGGCAGCCGCAGATACGGGTGAATCACACAGGAAGGACTGGTGGATGCTACAGCTGACGGCCTTTCGTCCTCGAACCTGCGGGAGCCTGCTTCGGCGCCGTCGTGCCGTCAGGCCCCCGCCGTGACAGCAGACGGGGGCGCGGCCTCATGAGTGCCGCGCCCCCTGGGGCGATGTCTTCGCGCGTGCCCTGCCTGCCGTCGAGGGTGGGGCACGGCCGGGCCCCGCAGGCTCCTGGTGCGGATCGTCCGCCCGGTGCTGCATCGGGGCCGGGTCGGGCCGGCTGCGGCCGGTCAGGCCTTCTTGAGGTCGCACCCGGTGCCGGTGACACAGGTGCTGTGCGGGGCGCGGCCGGACGGCCCCGGTGTCAGCCGGGGTAGGTGAACTCGTCGACGGGGACGGCGGGGGACAGGTAGCCGTTCACCAGTACCCTGACGTCGACCGTCTTGCTGAAGGGGGCGCCCGACGAGGGCGCCGTGGCGGTGATCTGGGTCGGCGAGACGAACGCGGAGGTCGCGGGGTTCTTCCCGAAGTACACGGTGGGATTGGCGGCGAAGCCCGTGCCCGTGATGGTGACCGTCTGCCCGGTTTTTCCGTTGTTCGGGGAGATGCCGGTGACCAGGACGGGCTGCGGCCCGCCGTAGGCGAACTGCCCGGTCGGGACGGACGGGGACGTGCCCAGGCTCCCGGTGACCCTGACGTCGACGACGCCGACCCCCTCGGGGGCGGTGGCGATGATCTGGGTGTTGCTGACGACCTTGCTCATGCACGGGACCGGGCCGAGGTCGACGACACTGTCCGGCCCGAAGCCAGTCCCGGTGATGGTGATCTGGGTGCCCGCGGTCCCGACGTTGGGACTGATGGCGTGCACCACCGGTCCGGTGGGCACCGGCGGCGCCTTCAGCAGGCCCAGGTAGGTGGAGTTGGCGTGCTGGTAGGCGACCTGGGCCAGGAAGTCCTCGGTCGAGCTCTTGACCACGGCGGGGTCGAAGGTGTCGTAGTTGGGGTTCAGGGGCGGCATGACGTTGTTCGGCTGGACGTAGACGTTGGGTCCGGTGAGGGCCTCGATCTCCGGGATGAGGACGTCCTTGACGTCGGCGGGCGCGACCGGCCCGTGGGTGGCGGGGTACCACTTCTTGGCCGTGTTCAGGTCGGCCCAGGCCCGGGGCACGATGTCGTAGTTGTTGACGTACCCCTGGTTCACGTTCCACTGCACGGAGTTGAAGCGGTCGGCGAAGTCCTTCAGCCCGGCGGTGGGGGCGGCGAAGGTGATCACCCCGAACTGCGGCGCGAGGCCGCCCCAGTTCTGGGCCTGGAGGTACAGCGCGAGCACGGAGGCGATGCAGCCGCCCAGGCTGTGGCCGATCACGGTGACCGTCGCCCGCGGGGGCGCGTCCGTCAGGAGCAGGGTGAGCGCCCGCAGGAGGTTGGCACCCGCCCCCGGGGACCCGTCGGTCATGCCGGCGACCTGGGTGAACGCCGTCATGGCGCCCTTCGAGATGGAGACCGGCGATCCTCCGCCCACGGTGAACGGGACCACCGTGCCGACGTCGAGGTCCTCCAGGGTGTCGATCGCGTTGGCGACCGTCCCGCGCACGACCACGGCGAACGCGTTCGAGCCGGAGGTGTCCTTGGCGATGTACGCCATGTTCGCGTTGTCCGGGCTCAGCGCGAGCCAGGCCAGCTGCCACGTGCCCTTGGTCGCCAGGGCGGGGTCGGACAGTTGCTGCTTGATGCCGGTGGCGATGCGCAGCTTCTGCGTCGTCACGCTCTCACCGGACGGGCGCGGGGTCGCCCCGGTCGCCGCGAGTGCGGCCAGGGTCATGGCCACTGCGGCCGTCGGCGCGGTCGAATCTACCGTCATGATCACTCCTCTGGCGCTCATATGAGCACCTAACGAGCCAAATCGGTCGCATTCAATCTATTTTCGGTCGTGAGCGACTGGGGGTACGCGGGCCCCCGGGGGCCGGGTTTCAGGCCACTGGACCAACGTCCTCGCCGCAGGACCGGCGTGTCTGCTCCTTCCGGGACGGGCCGGCCACCGCGTCGTGCAGTGGCCGGCTGCGGCCCCGGGGCCGCGCGGGGACGCGGATGGTGCGGCCCGACCGCTGGACGTCGGGCCGCGGTCAATCCGGCTGACGGCCGGGCGGCACTACTCCGGGGAGACCTGCTGCCACCGGTCTGCCGAAGACCGGGCCATTGCGGCGTCGTACTGATCTGCATCGAAGTGGAAATCCGGGAGCCGCGGTTCGTCGCCGGGCATCTGCCCGTAGGACCACTCCACGATGCCCCCGTGCCGCTGCACGAACACCGAGAGAAAACCGCAACACCCGCCCGTGCACTCGGGTTCGCCCAGCACCACGCGCCGGCCCTTGCCCGTCGCCCACAGGGACCCGTGGCCCGTGGCGGGCAGCGCCTCGTCCGCCAGCAGGCCGCGGCCCCCTGCGCCGACGGCGTCCGCCACCACGTCCTCGCCATCGATCCGCAGCTGCAACCGGGCCGCCCACCGTCGTCCTGGCGGCAGCACCTTGACCTCAACCCGATTGAACATCTGATCATCCTGGGAACTCGTCACAGGATCCTGAGCGGAGGCCGCCCTTGCTACTCGCTCGGGCGCCTTCCGTAGAAGGGGCTGACGGTCGTGGCCGGCTTCCGCCGGACCGACCGCAGCATACCGATCGTCGTCTCGTCGGAGAGTCCCGTGGTCGTCGGCCATTCGACGCCCGAGCCTGCGAGGTCGCTGACGAAGACGATCTCCGCTGCCAGGAGGGTACGTGCCCAGTCCGCCGCGTTCAGAGGGGCGTCGTTGGAGAGTTCGTCCCGTAGTCTGCGGCACTGGTCGAGCAGATCTCGGGCGCCCGCGAACCCCATGCCGACGGCGAGCTGATCGCTGCACCGAGCCGGCCCACCCCATTCAAGGAGCGCACGCCGTAGCAGATCGATCTCGCGCTTGGTCAAGACTTCGCTTGCCACCACGTGTTCCGGCACTGCCTCAGCCTCTCCCGCTACTCATCCGAGCGACAGGACGATCACGCTACCTGGTTGTCGAGTCGTCGTCGGTAGATGAGTCCGCAGGCGAGTGAGACGAGAGCGTTGTGGAGGTCGAGGCGTCGTTCCCAGCGGACGGCGAGGCGCTTGAACGGGTGGAGCCCTTGTCGCCGGGCCTCGTCCGCACGGCCCCGTCGGAGCGTGCCTGTCGCTGTCGGCCTCTCGCTGCGGCCTGTCGGGCAGCCAGGGGAGCCCGGGCAGCCCGGGCGGGCGGTGCAGGCCCGGGCCGGCGCATCAGCCGGGGGCTCGTTGCACGTCGGGCGAGCTGATCGCTCCCTCCGGTCGGCCGGTCTCGCCCCGGTGTCGGGTGTCGAGGGGCCTGCCTCCGGAGGTGTCCGGGGCCCGGGACCAGCGGCCGGCCAGGAACGTCCCGGCGACCAGCTGGAGTTGGTGGTACGCCATCAGCGGCAGCACCAGCAGTCCGGCCTCGGGGCCGAACAGCACGGTGGCCATCGGCAGTCCGTTCGCCAGGCTCTTCTGTGAGCCGCAGAGGACGGCGGCGATCCCGGATTGCCGGTCGAGGCCGAGGACCCGGGCGCCGAGCCTGGCGAAGCCGAGGGCGGCGGCGAGCAGGGCGAGTAGCACGCCCAGCAGACCGAGCAGTGCGGTGGGCGTCGTCCTGCTCCAGATGCCCTGCGCGACCGCCGCGCTGAAGGCGGTGTAGACGACGAGCAGGATCGAGCCCCGGTCCACCGGGGTGAGCAGCCGTTTGTGCCGGGCCAGCAACCCGCCGACGCGCGGCCGTAGCAACTGCCCGGCGAGGAAGGGCGCGAGGAGCTGCAGGCCGATCCGGGCCAGGCCGTCCGGGGAGAGGGCGGCGTGCGCACCCAGCAGCCAGGCGGCCAGCAGCGGCGTCAGGACGAGACCGGCCAGGCTGGAGTAGGTACCCGCGCAGATCGCGGCCGGCACGTTGCCCCGGGCGGCGCCGGTCAGCGCCACCGAGGACTGCACCGTTGACGGGACCAGGCAGAGGAACAGCACCCCGGTCTGCAACTGCCCGGTGAGTGGAGCGGGCGTCAGCACGGCGGTGGCCAGCCCGAGCAGGGGGAAGAGGACGAAGGTGCAGATGAGCACCAGCCCGTGCAGGCGGAGGTGGCGGAGCCCGGCCAGCGTCTCGCGGGAGGACAGCCGGGCACCGTAGAGGAAGAAGAGCAGCGCGACCGCGAGGTCGCAGGCCTGCTCCGCCACCCGGGCGGCCCGGCCGGTGGCCGGGAGCAGTGCGGCGAACAGGACGGTGCCGGCGAGCGCGGCCATGTACGGGTCGAGCCATCGCGGCCAGGCTCCGGGCCACGCCTGTGCCCACACCCGCGCCCGTGCCTGCACTCGTGCCCGCACCCGCGCCTGCCTCCTGGCCCCCGAGGACTGCGCTGCGTCCTCCGTCCCTGTCGTCGGCGGCGACTGCGGCGGCGACTGGGATGGCGACTGGGGCGGTGGAGGTGGAGGAGGAGCCCGGTGCTGAAGTCCATCGCTCATCCGCCGCCCCCTGTCGCCGGGGCGGGCGGCGCGGCCAGCAGGAGATCGCCCACCAGTGCGCCGGTGCCGTCGTGGTCGCTGCCCGCCGTGCCCTTTCCGGTCTGGAGATTGGCGGTCCGGTCAACCTCCAGCAGGGAGTCCGCTTGGACCAGAGAGTCGGCCCGGATCAGTGAGTCCGCGTGCGAGTTGTCGATCACGGTGATCAGGCCGCCCTCCGCCGCCGCCGGCGGGGCGACGCCGCCGAGCGCCGCCCACGCCCCGGCCAGCCCGGCGACGGCCAGCCGCCGCCGGACCGCCGCCCGCACGGGCACGGCGGAGGAGG
>NZ_JAGIYX010000042.1:16225-67508 GCF_017813315.1 Kitasatospora sp. RG8 | reverse complement strand
GCCGGCCGGGCCTGCGGGGTGTGCGGGCCGGGGCGTCGGCCCGCCGTGGTGTGCCGCGTGTGCCGCGCCGGCGCCCCCGGTCGGGCGGGGCGGCCGCCCGGCGGGTGGGCCTGTGCGCCGGTTTCCCCCCGGGGGTGTGCGGAGCGGTTTTGACGCTACCAGCCGCGGATCGCGGTGCGACAGATGATTTCCGCATGCGCCCGCGTGCCTTTCGCACGGGGCGCGGGGGCGGCGGGGGGGCGGTGGGGGGCGGGCTCAGCCGGGGGCGTTCAGGCGGGGCGGGTGGTGGGCGCTGCACAGGCGCAGCAGCCGGTTGAGGGCTTCCCGGCGGCGGGCGGGGGGTTCGCGTTGGGCGCACTCGGCGGCGTAGATGCCGATGAGGCTGTGGAAGCGGTAGCGGTGGCCGGGTTCCTCCTGGAGGAGGTGGTGGGCGGTCAGGAGGGCGAGCAGGCGGCGGGTGGTGTCGCGGTCGGTCTCGGCGAGGGTGGCGGCGATCTGGAGGGTGAAGGGGCTGCGGCACAGGCCCAGGTGGCGGAACATGCGGGCGGCGTCGGCGGGCAGGGCCTGGTAGGAGGCCTCGAAGACGCTGCGCAGGCTGGCGGTGGCGTCGTCCTGGACGGTGAGGCGGTCGAGGCGGCCGTGTTCGGCGGTGTACTGGTCGACCAGGGTTTCGAGGGGGGTGTCGGGGTTGGCGACCAGGGCGTCGGCGACGATGCGCAGGGCCAGGGGCAGTCCTCCGCACAGGGCGCTCAGGCGGGTGGTGGCCGGGTCGTGGGCGGTGAGGCGGCCGCCGGCCAGGGCGGTGAGCAGGCGGGCGGAGTCCTCGTCGGTGAGGGGTCCGATGGTGAGCAGGTGGGCGCCGTCGCGTGCGGCGAGGCCGCTGAGGCGCCGGCGGCTGGTGGCCAGGACGCAGGAGGAGCCGCGGGGGATGAGCGGGCGCAGCTGGTCGGCGCCGGGGGCGTCGTCGAGGACGACGAGCATCCGCCGGCCGTGCAGGAGGCTGCGGTAGAGGGTGGTGCGGGCGGCCGGGCCCTGGGGCATGCGGGAGGCGTGGACGCCCAGGCCGGTGAGGAGTTGGCCCAGGGCGTCGGCGGCGGCCAGGGGCCGGCCCCGGGGGGCGGTGGCGTGCAGGTCGACGTAGAGCTGGCCGTCGGGGTAGCGGTCGGTGAGGCGGTGGGCCAGTTCCAGGACGAGGGCGGACTTGCCGGCGCCGGCGGGGCCGTCGACGACGGCGACGGGGGTGGTGGCGCCGTGGCGGGGGAGGTCGGCGCCGAGGAGGGCGGCGAGGTGGGCGAGTTCCTTGGTGCGGCCGATGAATCCGCGGGCCAGGGGCGGGAGTTGGGCGGGTCTGGGGGTGGTGTGGAAGGGGTGGTCGCGGGTGGCGGGCGGCGGGGGCGGCGGGGTGTCGGGGCGGGACGTGTGAGGAACGTGGAGGGCGTGGGCGTGGGCGTGGGGTGCGTGGGCGTGGGGGGCGGGTGCGTGGGTGTGGGCGTGGGGTGCGTGGGTGTGGGGGGCGGGGTGTCCGGCGAGGATCTGTTGGTGGAGGGTGCGCAGGTCGGGGCCGGGTTCGATGCCCAGTTCGCTGCGGAGCAGTTCGCGGGTGTCCTCGTACAGGCGCAGGGCGTGGGCCTGGCGTCCGCTGCGGTAGAGGGCGAGGATGAGCAGCCAGCGCAGTTTCTCGCGCAGGGGTTCCTCGGCGATCGCGCCGGTGAGTTCGGTGACCGTTTCGACGTGGCGGCCGGCGGCGAGCATGCTGTCGGCCCGTTCCTCCACGGCGGTCAGGCGCAGGTCGCGCAGGCGGGTGCGTTCCATGGCGGCGAAGGGGCCGGGCACGGCGGTGCAGGCCTCGCCGTGCCACAGGGCGAGGGCCTGTTCGTAACGGCGCAGGGCCGCTTCGGTGTTGCCTTCGGCGCGTGACCTGCGGGCGTCGTTGTGGGTGCGGGTGAAGAGGGTGGCGTCGACGTCGGCGGGGTCCATCCGCAGGCAGTAGCCGCCGGATCCGGAGGCCAGGAGCGCGTCGGCGGCCCGGGTGGTGCGTCCGGGTTCCAGGGCGCGGCGCAGGCCGGCGACGTAGGTGTGGACGCCGTTGGCGGCGGTGTGGGGGACGTCGGTGCCCCAGAGGGCGTCGACGATGCCCTCGACGCCGACGACGTCGCCTGCGCGGCTGGCGAGCAGGGCGAGGACGGCCCGCTGTTTGGGCGGGCCCAGGGTCACCTCCGTGCCGTGGCGCCAGGCGCGTACCGGTCCCAGGAGCTGGATGCGCAGGGGTGCTGCTGGTGCGGCCATGGGTCACTCGCCTCCTGACGTGGTGGTGCCTCCCGCGGCGCACGGGTGCGTGCGGGCGGGGGCGCAAGGTGGCCGGCGCCGCGCACGGTCGCGGGCCCGGTCGCGGGCGCGGTGGTGTGCACGGTCGCGGTCCCGGTGGTGCGCGCGGTGGCGGTCCCGGCGGTGTGCACGGTCGCGGTCCCGGTGGTGTGCACGGTCGCGGTCCCGGTGGTGTGCACGGTGGTGGTCCCGGTCGCGGGCCCGGTGGTGGTCCCGGTGGTGTGCACGGTGGTGGTTCCGGTCGTGTGCACGGTCGCGGGCCCGATGGTGTGCACGACGGTGTGCGCGGTGGTGGGCCGGGTCTGCCGCTTCTGCGTTCCGGTGTGGTGCGGCGCGGTTTTCGCCCGGTGTTTTCCGTCGCGGCGGGGGTGAATGCGGCGGGGCGGGCGCGGGGGCCGTGCCGTTATTGCGCCGGATATGGTCCGGGCGGCGGGAACGGGGGAGGCGGTGATTCCGTTTGCGGCGGCGGGCTGGGCCGCCGGGGAGCGGTGCGCCGGTGCCGGCACATCAAAGCCCCTGGCCGGTCCGCCGGTCAAGGGCGGGCCGGGCGTGTTCGCCCCGCGCACGTTTCCCCCGTCCCCCTTTTTTTATCGGCCCGCACGGCGCAGGCGTGAGGATGTCGCGGGCGTGCGCGCATAAGACCGCAAAGGGTGTCACGCGTGATCACAGTAGCGGTGGCGTCTTGGGGTTGTCACCCCTGCCGCGGCCGGCCCGGCCCGGTGGCGGGAGCGGGGCAGGCGGGGCGGCCGGGGCGCCGGCGCGCGTCGGGGCGGCGGGAGCGGGTACACGGTCCCGACGGTGCGCCAGGTCCGTGCCGGCAGGAGCCGGCAGGGGCCGACGGCGGGCCGGAAGGGGCCGGGCGGCGTGCCGGGTCCGGCCGGACGGGGCCGGGTGGAAGGGGCCGTCGGCGTGCCTGGGCGGCGGGCCGGGCGGTGGTGGCGGCCGGTCCGATGGTGCGTCAGGCGGTGTGCGGGGCACGCTGGTTGGTGCCGTGGGTTTCCCGTGCGGGGCGGGGGCGGGGTGCGGGCGGGGCCCCCGCCCCCGCCGCGCCCCTTCTCCCCTGCTCCCCGGCCCCTGCTCCCCCGCGTCCCCGTGCTCCGGGCCTTCCCGCGCGTCCCGGCCTGCCCGGCGCTGCGGCGGCGCCGTCCTGCGGCACCCCCTTCGCGGCGCCGGGCCGGCGGCGCGCGGGACGGGCGGGCAGCGCCGGCGGGGGCGGAGGGAGGGCGGACGGGCGGCGCCGGCCGGGGGCGGGCGGGTATTGATTTCTCCGTCCCTTGTGTGTGAAACGCACGGGGGCGTGTGCGGAAATAACCTGTCGCGGAGCGATCGGCGGCTGGTAGCGTCGGGATCGTTCCGCGGATTTCGGGCGGGGAGCCGGCGGGAAATGCCCGCCGGCGGCCGGGCCGGCCGCTGCGGGAAATGTGCGCCGCCGGCCGCGGCGCCGCGCCACCGGAATTGGCGCCGGGCCCGTCGGCGCGGTCTTTTTTCCTGGAGGGACGGACTGTGCCAGAGCAGGATTTTGCCGTGACGACGCCCTGGGAAGAAGTGGCGGATTCCATCGAGTTCATTCCCGGTGAATACGCCGAGAGGACCCAGCCGGAATCCGTGGCGCGGGAAATGCTGCGCTGCACGGAGGCGGACATCGGCCGGCTGGTCGGTGCGGGCCTGCCGTTCGAGGAGCACGCGGGGGTGCGTCACTTCGACGCGAGCGACCTCTACAACCTCGGCATGTACGCGGGCCGCCCGGACACGCAGCCGCAGCTCGCGTTCCGGATGCTGTTCCGGTTCGCCCGGCGCCCGGTGGAGGAGCTGCTGCGCGAGAAGTCGTGGGAGTTCCGGGCCCGTCTGGAGTGCCCGGGGTGCCGCGAGGAGGCGCCGTGGCACTTCGAGGCGCCCGACGTCGCCCGCTTCGGCGGGCGCCTGGCCGGCGGGGCCGCGCCGGTGCCGGGTGGGGGCACGGCCCGCTACGAGGCCACCGTCACCACCACCGGCGCGCGCACCCCGCTGCTCTCCCCCGTCCTGCGGCGCCTGACCCGCGAGTACCTCGACGCCGGCTACCGCTGGCAGATGATCCCCGTCCCCATGCAGGCCGACCACGAGCTGGTGCACGCCCTCGGCGCGACCAGCTGCATCGCGGCGAGCCTGTTCCTGGCCGAGGCCTTCCGCGCGGCCGGGTACCGGGCCCGGGCGAAGCGGGGCTGGTTCTGCGGCGTGCTCGGCGGCGCCCTCGACCTGCCGCACGCGTGCGTGGAGGTCGAGGACGACGACGGCGCGCTCAGGAGCGTCGACATCGCCAAGGCGCAGCTGGCCGCGCGGCTGTCGCCGGACACCGCCGGCTTCCAGGAGCTGTGCCTGGGGTCGGTCTACAACAAGGTGATCCCGTCCACCGCCGCCGCCGGCGCGTCCTTCGGCCGTCACGGCTGCGGGTCGGGGCGGGCGGTGGTGGTGCGTGCGGACATCCGGTCGGCGCGCTGACGCCGAATTTTCCTCGAACTGCTCCGTTACTGGAAGGGCGGGTCAAAAGATGGCGGTAGGGATCGAACCGATCGTGCTGGAGCTGGAGCGGCTGGAGCAGCTGGCCGAGTCCGGCTACTACAACCCGTACACGATGTTCGACTGGCCGGAGGCGATCGAGCCCGGTGTGCCGTGGATGAGCGAGAGCCTGACCACGCTGGCGGGCACGCCGATGTGGGACGAGCTGACGCGTGAGCAGCAGATCGCGCTGACCAGGTACGAGGCGGTCAACTTCTTCAGCCTGAACATCCACGGCATCCGTGAGCTGATGAGCGATGTGGTGATGCGCATCCACGGGCGGGCCTACCGGGACGTCTCGGAGTTCCTGCACCACTTCATCGGCGAGGAGAACGAGCACATGTGGTTCTTCGCCCAGTTCTGCCTGCGCTACGGCGGCAAGCTGTACCCGGCGCAGCCGGCGCTGAAGGCCGGGGCGGTGGACCACCTGTCGCCGGTCGCCCGTGAGCTGGTCGTGTTCGCGCGGATCCTGGTGTTCGAGGAGATCGTGGACCACTACAACGCGCACATGGCCACCGACGAGTCGCTGCCGGCCATCGCGCGGGAGATCAACCGGGTGCACCACCAGGACGAGAGCCGGCACGTCGCGTTCGGCCGGATGATCTTCACGAACCTGCTGGGGCAGGTGGCCCGGCGCGATGCGGGCGAGGTGCCGGTGATCGCCCGGTACCTGGAGGAGTACCTGCAGTACAGCATCGCCACGCTCTACAACCCGGCGGCCTACCGCGACGCGGGGATCCCGGACGCGCTGGGGCTGCGGCGCAGGGCGCTGGAGCACCCCGCGCGGGTGGAGGCCCACGAGCGGGTGCTGCGGCGCACGCGCCGGTTCCTGTCGAAGGCGGGCGTGGGACGGGAGGCCGTGCGGTGAGCGGGGAGGCGATGCAGGCGGTGCGGGAGTTCATCCTGGGCCGCAACCCGGAGCTGGCGGAGCTGCCGGAGGACCTGGACCTGATCGACAGCCGGGCCATCAACTCGCTGGCGTTCGTGGAGTTCATCTTCCTGCTGGAGGAGCTCACCGGCGAGGCCACCGACCCGGAGGACCTGGACCTGGACGACTTCCGCACCCTCGGCGCGCTGGAGGCGCGGTTCTTCAGGAAGGAAGCAGGGCGATGACCACAGCGGGCGAGAGCGGCCTGGGAGTGCTCGACGGCGGCCAGCTGCGGCTGCTGCGGGCCGTGGACGCGGTGTTCCTGCGCCTGGCCCGGGAGTGGGAGGCGCCGGAGTTCCGGTACCCGTTCCTGATGCGCTGCCAGGACCTGGACACCTTCGACTACTACGACAACTTCCCGCACCTGGGGCTGGCCGCGGCCCGGCTGGACCCGCAGCGCCTGAAGGAGCTGCTGGCGGCGGGGCCGCGGCCGGTGCGGCAGGTGCCCGCCGCGGTGATGGAGCCGGCCGCGTTCGCGCTGCCGTCGGCGGCGTGCTACTCGGTCTACCTCGACCTGGCGGGTTCGCGCCTGTCCGGCGACGGGGTGCTGCGCACCACCGTCGGCACGTGTTTCCGCAACGAGGACCACTACCGGGGCCTGCAGCGGCTGCTGGGCTTCTCGATGCGCGAGATCGTCTGCGTGGGGCCCGAGGACGTGGCGAAGAAGCACCTGCTGCGGGCCAGGGACGCGGTGGTGGGGCTGTGCGCGGCGCTGGGGCTTCAGGTGTCCCTGCAGGCCGCCACCGACCCGTTCTTCGACCCCGACGGGGGCAAGGCGAAGATGCAGCGGCTGTTCCCGGTGAAGGAGGAGTTCGTCGTGGGGGGCCTGGCCGTCGGCTCGGTCAACTACCACCGCAACTTCTTCGGCGAGCGGTGCGACATCCGTGCCGGCGGCGCGACCGCGCACACCAGCTGCCTGGCCTTCGGCCTGGAGCGGTGGGTGCACACCCTGACCGCCCGGTTCGGCAGCGCCGGCGCGGCCGTGGCCGCCCTTCAGGACCTGGGCTGATGCGCCGGCCGCTGGCGCAGGTCCTGGGCGTGGAGGTGGGCCTGCTGCAGTCGGGCATGGGCGGTGTGGCCGGCACCGAGCTGGCGTGCGCGGTCTCCCGGGCCGGCGCGGCGGGCTGCGCGGGCGGCTACAAGCTGGCCGGTGACGCCCTGTCGGCCCTGCTCGGGCGCCTGGTGGCCGGCACCGGCCGGCCGGTGGGGGTGAACCTGATCCCCGAGGTCGTCGGGGAACGCGACCTGGCCCGGCAGCTGGCACAGGTCCTGGACGAGACACCCGCACGCGTCTACGTGTCGCTGTTCGGCCTGCCCGCCGGCGACGCGCTCCCCGCGCGCGCGGTGGCCGCGGGCCGGCACCTGGTCGTCCAGGTCGGCACCGTCGAGGACGGGGTGCGGGCGGCCTCCCTCGGCGCGGTGGTGGTGGCCCAGGGCACCGAGGCCGGCGGCCACCTGCTGGGCACCATGCGGCGCGACGCGCTGGTCACCGCGCTGCGCGAACGCCTGCCCGGCGCCTGCCTGGTGGCCGCCGGCGGCATCGGCTCCCCCGCCCAGGCCGAACGCGCCCTGGCCGCCGGGGCCGACGGCGTGCTGCTGGGCACCGCGTTCGTCGTCGCGCACGAGTCACGCGCGCACGGGCGTTTCAAGGACGCGGTGGCCGCCGCCGGCGACGGCGACACCGTGATCAGCGGCGTCTACGAGATCGGCTGGCCGGGCCGGCGCCACCGCGTGCTGGCCACCCCCGTCACCCGCGACCCCGCGCAGCCCAGCACGTTCATCGGCCGCACCGTCGTCGAGGGCAGGCCCTACCTGGTACCGCGGTTCAGCTCCGCGGTCCCCACCACCGCCACCACCGGCCGGATCGAGGAGATGGCACTGTACTGCGGCCGTTCCTGCGCCGCGGTCGACGGGCCGGCACCGGCCGCCGCCGTCGTCGCCGCGTTCGCCCCCGTCCTGCCCCGCAGCGGGCCCCGGCCCGACGGCGGAGACGGCGACGGGCAGCAGCCCGACAGCGGGGAGCAGCCCGGCGGCGAGCCCGGGACCGGCAGTAGGCCCGGCGGAGGTGACGGGCCCGGCAGCGGGGAACGGCCCGGCGGCGGACCCGGCGACGGGCCCGGCGGCGAGCCCGGCAGCAGGCCCCGCGGCGGGGAGCAGGGCGGGAACGGGCGGCGGCCCGGGCCCGGGAACGAGAACGCGCACGAGGACCGGCCCGGGGACGAGCCCGGGAACGAGAACGAGCCCGGGAACGGGACCGAGACAAGGACGGGACGCCATGTCAGCCGGTGAGGCGCAGGACCACCACGACCTGCAGTACTACGACACGCCGCGGATCCGCACCCGTGAGGGCGTGGAGCTGTACCACGAGGTGAGCGGCGAGGGCACCGCCATCACGCTCCTCAACAACTTCTTCATCACCAGCCCGTTCTGGCGCGAGTACACCGCGGACCTCGCCCGCGACTTCCGCGTCGTCAGCTACGACCTGTGCAACCACGGCGCGTCCTCGCGCCTGGCGCAGGAACCGACCTGGGAGGAACACGCCGCGGACGTGGTCGGGCTCCTGGACGCGCTGGACATCGAGTCGACCTACCTGGTCGCCACCTCCGCCTCCACCCAGCTGGCCCGCGACGTGGCGCTGGAGTACCCGGACCGGGTCAAGGGCCTGGTCCTGGCGGGCCCGGTGCTGGGCCTGCGCGGCATGCGCCGCCACCGCCAGCTGAACCGGGCCTGGCTGCTGACGCTGCAGAACCACGGCATGACCGCCCTGTACGGCCACATGTACCCCGAGGTGATCAGCGGGGACATGAACGAGGAGTCCGGCACCCCGGGGTTCCTGGGACTGCGGGAGAGCTTCCTGGCGATGTCCACCCCCGAGGAACTCACCAACGGCCTCACCCTCGTCCAGCAGGGCGAGACCAGCCCCGAGCTGCTCTCGCGCGTCCAGGCACCGACCCTGATCGTGCTGGGCGACGACGACATCCTGCTCAGCCCCACCCGCGGCCACGAGCTCGCCGCCCTGTTCCCCGACGGACGCTGCGAGATCATGCCGAACGCCGGCCACGTACCGTTCCTCGACGACCCCGAGGGCTTCCAGACGATCGTGCGCAAGTTCGTCGAGGAAACCGACTCCCATGCCTGACACGACACTCCAGACCCGCACCCCCCACACCCGCACCAGCACCGGCACCGGCACGGACGGCACGCCCGGTGCCGGCGGCGCCGGCACCCCCGGCACGCCCGGCTCCCCCGCCGCGAACACCGCGGACGGCACCCCCGGCACGCCCGGCTCCCCCGCCGCGAACACCGCGGCCGGCACACCCGGCACGCCCGGTGCGAACGCTGCGGGCGGCACGGACGGCGCGGGCGGCACGCCCGGTGCGGGCGGCATCGGCGCCCCTGGCACGGACAGCACGCCCGGCTCCCCCGCCGCGAACACCGCGGCCGGCACACCCGGCACGCCCGGTGCGAACGCTGCGGACACCTCGCCCGGTACGACCGGCACCCCCGACACCGGTACGGGCGGCACCCCCGGCACCGACGGCGGTACGCCCGGTACGGACGGTGCGCCTGGTGCGCCTGGTGCGGCGGCTGTGGTCAGGGCGCGTATCCGCGAACTGCTCGCCGGTCTGTTCAGCGACGGGGAGTTCACCGCCGCCATCGCCGACGGCGCCTCGCTGCGCGAGGCCGGGGTGCCCTCCACCGCGCTGGTGAGCCTGCTGGTCGCGATGGAGGACGCGTTCGGCTTCGAATGGGAGGACGACGTGCGCCCGGAGGTGCTGCGCTCCGTCGAGTCGCTGGCCGGCCACGTCGTGGCCCTGCGGAACTGACGGGCCCGCGGTGACGGCCGTGCCGGACGTACCGGACGTCCCCGCGGGCGTCACCGGGGCCTGGGCCCGGTTCTGCCCGGTGCCCTGGCCCCACGGGCCGGCCCAGCAGCACGCCGCGGGCCGGCACGCGGCCGCCGCGGCCCTGCACGCGGCCGGGGCCGGGCCCGGCGCACACCACGTGCCCCGCGGCCCCGGCGGCCGGCCGCTCTTCCCGCCCGGCTACCCCGGGTCCATCTCCCACACCGACCGCCTGGCGGTCGCCGTCGTGGTCCCCGGCGCCCGCGCGGTCGGCACCGACCTCGAGAACGCGGCCATCGCCCCCCGCGTGGCCGGCTTCGTCCTCGCCGGGCCCGAACGCCACCGGCTGCTCGAACCCGCCGGCCCGTACACCCCGCGCGAGCTGTTCGCCGCCAAGGAGGCGGCCTTCAAGGCCATGCACACCACCGGAGCGCCCGAGGGCCTCCTGTTCTGGCAGATCCGGCTCGCCCGGCACGCCGGCACCCTGACCGCCTCGCACCACGGGCGCCGGGTACCGGTGTGGGTCCGCTCCACGGCGGACCTCTCGTTCGCCGTGGCGGTACGGCGCTGAACCCCACGGCCCACCTCGTCCTCCCCGGCCCGGCCGGCGAAGGAACAGCGCAGGAGAAGAGGGGGAAAACCCGCAATGAACCGCACCATCCTGGACGTCGTCGACGGCATGTTCCGCCACCAGCTGCAGGTGGCCGAACTCGACCCCGACGTACCGCTCGTGAACTACGGCCTCGACTCCGTGCGCTCCATCACGCTGGTCGTCGACATGGAGTCCGAGTTCGGCGTGCAGATCTCCGACGAACAGGCCGCCGCGATGCACACCCTGCGCGACGTCGCCCACCAGGTCGGCGCCAGCCTGGCCGCCCGCACCGCACACGACGGGCAGCCCTCATGAACACCGACGACGCCTTCGCCCGCCACACCCGCCCCGAGTTCGCCCGCCTCTTCCGTGCCCTGCGCCTGGACGCGGTCTACCAGAGCGGCCACGGCGACCACCTCACCCTGCGCCCCCCGCTCCCCGACACCACCGACACCGACACCGGGGGCGGCACGGCCGGCACGGCCGACACCGACACCACGGCCGACGCGGACACCACCGCCGGCACCGCAGGCACCGCAGCTGGCACGGCCGCCACGGGCGCGCCGGACACCGTCGGCACGGACACCACGGCCGACGCCGGCACCCCCAGCACCGCGGCCACCGCGGCCGGCACGGACACCTCCAGCGCGAGCACCGCGGCCACCACGGCCGCCGTGGCCGGCGGGGAGCGGGTGCTGGACCTGGTCGGCGGCGCGGGCGCGTCACTGTTCGGGCACAACCACCCCCACCTGCTGGCGGTGGCCCGGCGCTGCCTCGACGAACAGGTCCCCTTCAACGCCCAGGCCAGCATCCGCCCCGCCGCGGCCGAACTGGCCCAGCGGCTCTCCCGGGCCGTCGGCGCCACCACCGGCGCCTCCTACGTCGTCACCCTCGGCAGCACCGGCGCCGACGCGGTGGAAGCCGCCGTCAAACACGCCACCGTCGAACACCGCCGCCGCCTGGGCGCCCTCCAGGAAGACCTCGAACAGGCCCTGCGCCGGGTACGGCGCGACAACCTCGCCGACGTCCCCTGCGCCGGCGGCCCCGCCACCGGACGCCCCTGCGCCGAGGTCCTCACCGAAGCCCTCCAACGCTGCGAGGCCGTACGCGACGCCGAACCCCTGTTCGTCTCCCTGCGCGGCGCCTTCCACGGCAAGACCGCCGGCGCCGGCCCCCTCACCCACGGCGGCAACGTCCCCGCCGACCTCCACGTCCCCGGACCACGCCACCACCGCCTCGACGACTGGACACCCCACGCCGTGCGGACCGCCCTGGACGGCGAACGCGTCACCATCCACCCCGTCACCATCGACGCGGCCGGCATCCCGCACTCCACCACACGCCACCTCTCCCCGCTCGCCGCCTGCTTCGCCGAACCCCTCCAGGGCGAATCCGGCGTCCACGAAGTCCCCGCCGCCACCCTCGCCGCCCTGCGCCACCTCGCCGACCACCACGACGCCGCCCTGGTCTTCGACGAGATCCAGTGCGGCATGTCCCGCACCGGCACCTTCCTCGCCTCCCAGGACAGCGGCGTCAACGCCGACTACTACCTGTTCTCCAAATCCCTCGGCGGCGGCCTCGCCAAAATCTCCGCCCTGCTCGTCACCGAGGACCGCTACGTCCCCCAGTTCGGCCGCCACCACACCTCCACCTTCGCCGACGACGACTTCTCCGCCCGCATCGCCACCGCCGCCCTCGACCTGGCCCTGTCCTGGCGCGAACGCATCACCAAAACCGGCCTCCTCCTGCGCGAACGCCTCGACGAGGCCGCCGCCCGCTGGCCCCGCGCCATCGCCGAAGTCCGCGGACGCGGCCTGCTCCAAGGCGTCGAGTTCCACCTCCCCCGGCCCGCCTCCGGCCTGCTGCGCGAAGTCTTCGACACCGAATCACTCGGCTACCTGATCGCCGGACGCCTCCTGCACACCCACCGCATCCGCGTCATCCCCACCCTGTCCGCCCCCACCACCGTGCGCGTCCAGCCCTCCGCCCTACTCGAAACCGACGACATCGAACGCATCGGCACCGCCTTCGAAGACGTCGCCGCCCTCCTCACCCACGGCGACTACGCCACCCTCCTGGACCACCTCACCACCGCGCCCACCGGCCCCTGGCAGCCACCCCGCCACATCCCCCGCCCCCGCACCACCCGCCCCGCACCACCCCCCGCCCGCCCCGGCGACACCCCCCGCGTCGCCTTCCTCGCCAACCTCGACATCCCCGCCGAACTCCCCTCCCTCGCCCCCGAACTCGCACCCTGGACCACCCCCCAGTGCGAAGCCGCCCTGGAACGCATGCACGGCGAACTCGACCCCTTCGAAGTCACCCGCCACCACATCACCTCCCCCACCGGCACCCGCACCGAAGTCATCATGATCGCCGCCCCGTTCACCGCCGCCCAGGCCACCACCGCCCTACGCGCCGGCCACGGCAACTGGCTGCGCCACACCGTCCTGGAAGCCGTCGAACTCGCCCGCTCCCTCGGCGCCCGCGCCATCGGCCTGGGCGGCCACACCTCCATCGTCACCGACGCCGCCCGCGCCGTCGTCGAGGACACCATCAAAATCACCTCCGGCAACTCACTGACCGCCGCCTGCGCCCACGACCTGATCCGCCGCCACCTCACCACCCACGCCCCCGGCACCCGCCACGCCGGCCTCGTCGGCGGCATCGGCAACATCGGCGCCGTCATGGCCGAACTCACCGCCCCGCACTGCGACTCCCTCCTCCTCGTCGGCCGCCCCGGCTCCGCCAGGCGCCTCCACACCCTCGCCAAACGCCTCGGCCACCTCACCGACATCCGCATCAGCGAAGACCTCGACGCCCTCACCGACTGCCCCACCATCATCACCGCCACCAACTCCGCCGACCCCGTCCTCCTCCCCCACCACCTCCCCGCCCGCCCCGACGTCCTCGTCTGCGACCTCGCCGTCCCCGGCGACGCCCACCCCGACCTCGCCACCACACCCGGCGTCACCCTCGTCAACGGCGGACGCATCCAACTCCCCGACCACCAGCAACCCCACTTCCCCGGCATCACCCTGCCCCCCGGAATCCTCTACTCCTGCATGGCCGAAACCATCCTCCTCGGCCTCGAACCCCACACCCCCAGCCCCTCCTACGGCGCCCTCACCCCCCACGGCGTCCACGCCGCCCGCGACCTCGCCGCCCGCCACCACTTCCACCCCGCCCGCACCACCGCCCACACCCTCACCGTCCAACCCTGGACCGGGCAGACGAACACCGCCACCACCAAGGAGCGCCCCCGATGACCCGCCCGCACCCCCGCCACCCCACCATCCTCCACGCCCTGCTCGCCAGCGCCGAACAAGGCCACCACGCACCCACCGTCACCCTCGCCCACGACACCACCCACCAGGAAACCCTGCGCCACGACACCCTCCTGAACGCCGCCGCCCGCACCGCCGCCGCCCTCGCCGAACACGGCATACGCCCCGGCGACCGCATCGTCCTGTGCCTGCCCACCGCAGCACCCTTCACCACCGCCTTCCTCGGCACCCAACTCCTGGGCGCCACCCCCACCGCCATCGCCGTCCCCGCCCGCCTCGGAGGCGCCGCAGGCTTCGAAAGCCAACTCAAAGACCTCCTCGACTACCTACGCCCCGCCGCCCTCATCACCACCCCCACCGTCATCACCGCCCTGCCCCACCCCACCGACACCCGCCTCATCAACGCCGACACCCTCCACACCCGCGCCCTCGACCCCACCGCCCCCACCCACCCCCTCAACCCGCCCCACCCCGACACCCTCGCCCTCATCCAATGCACCTCCGGCTCCACCGGCACCCCCAAAGGCGTCCAGATCACCCACGCCAACCTCGCCGCCAACTGCGAACAGTTCACCACCGCCCTGCACTGGACCCCCCACGACACCACCGTCAGCTGGGCCCCCCTCTACCACGACATGGGCCTGATCACCGGACTCATGTGCCCCCTCTACGCCGGCGCCGACACCGTCCTCATGCCCCCCACCCGCTTCCTACGCGCACCCACCGAATGGCTCCACCACATCACCACCCACCACGGCACCATCGCCGCCGCCCCCAACTTCGCCTACGGCTACCTCACCACCCGCGTCAACGACGACGACCTGAACGGCATCGACCTCTCCACCTGGCGCATCGCCCTGTGCGGCGCCGAACCCGTCAAACCCGCCACCATCAAACCCTTCATCGAACGCTTCACCCGCTGGGGCCTACCCCCCAACGCCTTCACCCCCGCCTACGGCATGGCCGAAGCCACCCTCGTCATCACCACCACCCACCCCGACACCCCCCTCACCCACGACTCCATCAACCGCCACACCGCCGCCACCCACCACACCGCCACCGACACCGACCCCAACAGCCCCGACGCCCTCCACATCGTCGACTGCGGCCCACCCCTCACCAACACCCGCATCCGCATCACCGACACCCACAACCAACCCCTCCCCGACAACCACATCGGCCACATCCAATTCCAAAGCCCCTCCCAAACCACCGGCTACCACAACCTCCCCCACGAAACCACCAACGCCACCACCCCCGACGGCTGGTGGAAAACCGGCGACATCGGCTACCTCCGCAACGGCAACCTCCGCATCACCGGCCGCGCCAAAGACCTCATCATCATCCGCGGCGCCAACTACTACCCCACCGACATCGAACACGCCGCCGAAACCGTCCCCGGCATCCGCCCCGGCGCCGTCATCGCCCTCGCCCACCAACCCGACCACACCGACACCGAAGAACTCCACCTCATCGCCGAAACCGAACTCCACCCCACCCACCACCACACCCTCCGCCAAGCCATCCACGCCGCCATCACCACCCACACCGGCATCCACACCACCACCATCCACCTCGTCCCCAAACGCGCCATCCCCAAGACCACCAGCGGCAAACTCCAACGCACCAAAGCCCGCGAACTCTTCCTCCACACCACCCCACCCACCACCAAACCCACCAGCCCGGACACCGCCCCACATTGACGAGACCGAGCAAGAAGCCGCCAGCTCGAGTGCGACAGGACCGCAACTCTCACCCGTCTCATCCGAGTTGGCAACGAATGAGGCTCTGACCAGTAGGGCTGCCAGGTGGTGTGGGAACGGACTCCGACGCTGTTCTCAGCCGAGTTGGCTCTCGCGGAACCGGATCTCACACGGTGGGGACGGCACAGGGCTCCGGAACTGTCCCGCCCCATCGACGTCTGCGCCGTTTCACCGGAGTCTGAGCGTGGGCGATCGCCTCACCTTGGAACAGGAGCTCACGTCCCCAGGGCGAGGAACTGGCGGGCGCCGCGGAGCCTGGTCCGGAGCCGCTGCTGGGTGGCCCGGCTGTCGAGGCGGACGTCGAGTGCTCCAGGGAGTGCACTGTCGGCCCGCAGGCCGGTGGGGAGGCGGGAGGCGTCGAGCCCGTCGCGCCGGGCGATGAGGGTGCCGAGTTCGTGGCGGCTCACGGCATCGGATCCTGCCAGGTGGTGCACGCCGGACAGGTCGCTCGACGCGATTTCCAGCAGGGCGGCGGCCAGGTCGGCGACGTGTACGGGGCAGCGGATGTCGTCGGTGAACAGGGCACCGGTACGGATGCCTGCCACGAGGTCGTGCACCGCGCGTACGTGTTCCGATCGCCGGTCGCCGACGATCAGGGAGGTTCTGGCGACGGCTGCGCCCGGGTTCACGAGGCGGATGCCGGTCTCCGCCGCAGCCTTCGCGGCGCCGTAGGGGGTGAGCGGGTCGGGGAAGCAGGATTCGTCGTAGTGGACGTGGGCACCGGAGAACACGGCGTCGCTGGATACATGGACCAGGCGGCTGCCGTGCTTCGCCGCGGTCATCGCCAGGCGGACCGGTCCCTCGGCCGTGACCCTCCAATCGGGTCCGCCGCTCGTCGCGTTGACGACCACACGAGGCCCCACCTTGGCCATGACAGCCTCGATGCGGTCAAGGTCGCGCAGGTCGAGGGCGTGCCACGAGACCTTCGAAGTGCTACCGGGCCGGCTGGCGAAGGTCGCAGCCGTCGTATGGCCCGCCGCTGCCGCCTGGCGGACCAGCTCGGCACCCAGGAATCCACTGCCTCCGACGATCAGGATGGTCATGGTGCGACACAGTAGAGGAGGTGCCGCTCACGCGTTGATGAGACTGATCAGACTCCGCTGAGACGGGTCAGGGGCACCAGTGATGAGGCTCCCTGGATTTCCCACCCCCCGCTTGGGCGCTCCCCAGACCTGCTCGCGCGATTCCCCACCCTGCGGCACGCTGACCTGCGGACGGACGCCGCTCGGGAGGGGCCGCCCGATAGCCGACCAGGTCCAGGGGGCGGGACGGACCGTCCAGGGTGGCCGAAGGCCAGCTGTCTATAACGGCTAGTTTTGGCTCCGCTTATACGGGTTCGGCTGGCCCCACCTGAGTTCCGGGTTCTTTGGGCCCCACCCGTGCCCATAGTTCCGACATGACGTCAGATGGCGCAGTGGCGCCTTTGGTCCAGTTGGCGGCGCAAACCCGCGTGCGGCTGGACGGGTGTAGTTCGACACCTGACTCCGGTGGCCTCCGCCCGAAGCGGTGCGCCTCCGGGTTGCATGGGCCTGCGCCTCGGCGCGGGGCGTGCCGGCGTCCTTCACGGCCCCGGACCCGACGAATGAAAGAGCACAATGGCAGAGCACGACCCTCGTAACCGCACTGGTCGCGGCCCTCTACTTCGCGGGCTCGCCGCAGCCGTGCTCGCAGTCGGCATGCTGGTGGCCTCAGCGGGACCCGGATACGGGACCGGCGCGGCCGCTCTGGCGCCCGGCACACAGTTCACGCCGCTGACGGCGGCAGTGATGACCGAACCGACGCCGTTCGACGCCACGGACGGCAAGACCCACCTCTCGTACGAACTGCTCACCACGAGCGCACTGTCCAGCAGCACGCCGGTGCGGCTTGACCGCGTCGACGTCAAAGACGCCCGCACCCAACAGGTCATCGGCTCGCTGAGCGGGCAGGCGCTGGCCGAGGCCGCCAATCCGGTGGGCGACCCCCTGCCCGGTGCGGACGGGTACACCCCGCCGCCTCCGGCGCCGACGCCGACCGTCATCCAGGGCTCCCAGCAGTGGATCATCTGGCTCGACCTGACCCTCGACCACGGCCGGGCGGCGCCCGAGGTCCTCGTACACCATCTCTCGGGTGCCATCCTGACCGCCTCCGGCCCCTCCGCGTTCGACGAGACAGTGCAGGCCACCCCGACCGCCCGCACCGCGCCCTTGAACCTGAACCCGCCGGTCCTCCCCGGCACCTGGTACGCCAGCGAGTCGTGCTGCGGCAACACCCACCACCGGCGCGGCCTCGCCCCGATCAACGGCCGCTTCGGCGTGCCGCAGCGCTTCGCGATCGACTGGTACCGGGTCGGCGAGCAAGGGCAGTCCTGGGAGGGCGACCCCGCCCAGCTCACGAGCTACCTGAGCTACCGTCAGCCGGTCGCGGCCGCGGCCCGCGGCCGCGTGGTGGAGGTCCAGGACGGAATCCCGGACAACCCGCCGCCCCACACGCCGCCAATCCCGCCGATCGAGGACACCGTTGGCAACCACATCACCCTGGAAGTCGCACCGGGCCGCTACCTGCTCTACGGCCACCTGCAGCCCGGCTCGCTCAACGTCCGGGAGGGCGACTGCGTCGAACCCGGCCAGGTCCTCGCGCTGATCGGCAACAGCGGCAACTCCACCACCCCGCACCTGCACTTCCAGGTGATGACCACGGCCGAGTTCTTCCCGACCGACAGCCCGCCGTTCACCTTCCAGCAGTTCCGCGTCCTCGGGCAGGTCGAACCCCGGATCTGGGACGACAACTTGGGCCTGCAACCGACCGGCGTCCTGCCGATCACGCCCTCACCGTACGAGGGCCCTCACCGTGCGCAGTATCCGCTCGACCGCGAGGTGCTGGAGTTCTGACCCGACTCCGGCACATCCCCCGGGCGGGCGCCGACAACACGGCGCCCGCCCGGCCGCATCCTGTCGGGACGCATCGGGGCGGGCGCGGCACACCACAGCTATCGGTCACCGCACGCTTTTTCGTCACACCCACCACTCCGTTGCACGGCAGGCCGTGAAACCTCACCCGATGGAGGGGGCGGGGCCGAAAGAACCCGTTAAAACAGCCGGCGCGAAGCGCCGCCGCAGGCGCCCTTGACCGGCCGGCACGGCCCGCACACTGCACGAGCGGGGCGGCCCCGACCCGCGAAGCTCGTGATGCTCGCTGAGGTTCCCCACTCAGTTGAAGGCCGGACTGAGTGGGGAACCGTGAGTAGCCCTGGCCGTCTTCCGAGATCTTCATCACCAGTGCGGCGGGTGAAGCAGTGAGAATCCGACAGCTCCGATGAGATTGAGTGAGAACTGGCCAACTGCAGTGCGACAGGACCGCAACTCAGTGCCATCTGATCGCTCTTGCACCCATGACCCGCCAACTCTCTTGAACATTCGCCAACAAGCGAGAACGGCCACACGGCCCGGCCGGGCAAGTCGACCGGGCCCACAGTCGGCGACTGCCCGGAATCGAAAACGGGCTGTTCGGCCCAGGCTCGCCCGGAACCGCCGGGGTTGAACGAGCCGATCGAACAGCGGCAGGATTCAACGCCATGGAAACCTCCTGGGAGATTATCAACTCACTTATACAGAGCCTGAATTCACTGTCCAAGGTGCCTCCCGAGCAGGCCATCCTGGGGCAAGCCCTCAAGCTCTGCGAGGAGGCCGGCGAGGTCGCCGAGGCCGTCATCGGGATGCTCGGGATGAACCCCCGCAAGGGCCTGTCCCACAACGTGGACGACGTGCGTGCGGAGGCATGCGACGCCGCCGTGACCGCCCTGATCCTGATCGCCCGCACCGGCGCCGACCCGCGTGCAGTCTTCGAGAAGCACCTCCAGCACCTGGCGGGCCGCTCACTCACCGGGGAGGCCCGCACTTGAGCACCCCCACCACGACAGACGCCGACGACGCCGACGCCGCCGCGATGATGGAGTGGCAGCCCCCGAGCAGCGACGCGGAGATCATCGACGGCTCGAAGACCACCCTGCGGGCCACCGCCCGCGCCCTGCCCCGACTCCTGGTCCTGGCGCTGCGCCTGGGCCGGCAGGCCGACCGCACCGCCTTGATCACGCTCCTGGCGTGCGCGGCGGCGTCGGCGGCGGCATCGGGCTTCGGCCTCCTGGCCACCACCGGCATGATCACCCATCTCGTCGCCGACAACGCGCCGATCGCGGATCGCCTGGCGCGCTCGGTCCCGTCCGTCGCGTTCCTGGCCGCGATGTCCGGGACGGCCGCCGTGCTCCGCATCGTGGGTGAGTGGGTCGCCGACCGGATCGGCCCGAAGATCGCCCGAGCCGCCGAGCTGGAGCTGATCGACGCGGCCACCCACGCCGAGGTCGTCGCCTACGACAACCCGAAGTTCCAGGCCGCCTGGGACGCGGCCGACCGGGGCGCGGGCTCCACCCGGGACCTGCTCTCCCAGACCCGCGACGTCATCGGCTACACCGCCAACCTCGTCGCCGCCGGGATCGTGATCGCCACGATCCACCCGGTGCTTCTTCCGCTGCTCGTCCTGGCGGTCATCCCGCAGGCCCTCGCACGCACAGCAGCGGCCAACGCCTTCTACCGGGCGATGATGGCCACCTTCGGTGCCACCCGCGCGGCCAACGTCCTGCGCTGGTTCCTGTGCGACCGCCGCTGCGCCGCCGAGGTCCGCTCCAACACCATCTCCCCGTTCCTGCTGCGCATCTACCGCCGGGCCGCCGCCAGGGTCACCGACGCCACCGACGCCACCGCCGGCCGCAGTGCCGTTCTCGGCCTGTACGGGGCCGCCGCCTCCGGCATCGGCGCGTTCCTGGTCTGGGGCGGCCTCGCCTGGCTCCTGGCCAGCGGCCACGTCACCCTGGCGTCGGCCGGCACGGCGGTCATCGCGCTGCGCTCGGCCGCCGCCGACCTCCACTCCGCCGCGAACTACTCCGCGGCCGTCCACCGCACCGGCCTGTACGTCGGCGACTGGCGGTCGTTCATCGAGATGGCCAGGGCGCAGCGGCTCGACCGCGGTGTGGCCGCACCGCCGGCCGGGACGGCGGTGATCGAGGCACGGAACGTCACCTTCACCTACCCGGGCTCGGAGCGGCCCGCCCTGCGGGGCGTGGACTTCACCGTCCGCCGGGGCGAGATCGTCGCGGTCGTGGGCGTGAACGGTGCGGCGAAGTCGACGCTGATGAAGCTGCTGTGCGGCCTCACCCTGCCCGACGCCGGGACGGTGTCCTGGGACGGCGTCTCCACGCGTGACATGGCCCCGGACCTGCTGTGGCGGCAGACGGCGCTGGTCCAGCAGGACTTCTCGCACTGGCCGCTCACGGTTCGCCAGAACATCACCCTGGGGCAGCCCACCGGGCGCGGGGACGCCGCCGTGCTGGAGGCCGCTGCCGCCACCGGCGCGGACGAGGTGATCGCCGAGCTGGCAAGCGGCCTGGACACCCTGCTGGCCAAGGAGTTCTGGGGCGGCGCCGAGATCAGCGAAGGGCAGTGGCAGCGCGTGGTCACCGCCGCCGCGTTCCACCGGGCGCAGTCCGGCACGCTGCTGATCCTCGACGAGCCGACCGGTGCGATGGACCCGCGTGCCGAGCACCGGATCTTCAACGGCCTCGCCGAGATCGCCAAGGACTGCGCCACCGTGCTGGTCACCCACAACCTGGAGAACACCAAGGTGGCTCACCGGATCGTCGTCCTCGACCACGGCCTGGTGATCCAGGAAGGCAGCTTCGAGGAACTGGCCGGCGCCCCGGGCATGTTCGCCGACCTGCGCGCCCTTCAGCACGACCGTGGCCGGCAGCTGCCCGCGCAGCGCACCGACAGGAGCACAACGTGATCCCGTACGACCTTCTCGCCCGCCAGGCGCTCGACGCAGGCTTCGGGAGGCCGGCCGCCGGCGTCGTGGTCTTCGACGTATCCGGCCGGGTGCTGATGCTGCGCCGCAAGCCGGACGACGTCCTGCCCGGTCTCTGGGACTACCCGGCCGGCGGTCTGGAGGACGGCGAGCGCCCCGACGCGGGCGCGGCCCGGGAGCTCTTCGAGGAGAGCGGCATCCAATGCACGGACGTGGAGTACGTGCGTGCCCTGGACTTCACCGACTCCCGGGGCCGCCGGACCCGCCAGTTCGTCTTCACCGCGACCGTTCCGGACGGCACGGCGGTGACGCCGACCGAGCACGACGCGTACACCTGGGCGGACCTGGACGACCTCCCGCCGACCAGCGACGGCCACCGCGAGGTCCTCGGGTGGCTGCAGCGCTTGCGGGCGCGGCCCGGCTGGCGGCCGGTCGCGGTCGCGGGCGGCGGGTCGGGTGGTGGTGCTCCGTTCGGTCGCGGGGCCTCCCGGGCCGGGCGGGTGAGGGGAGGTGCCACGCCAGCCCGCCCACCCATGCCGGGCTACAGGAGCCGGAGGCAGTCCAGGGCGAGGTAGGCGGCGGCGGTGTCGGTCATCTCGCCCCTGCGGAGCACGCGGGTGCGGAACTCGGTCAGGGGCAGGGTGACCACGTCGATGAACTCCGTGCGCTCCGGGGTCGGCTCGGCGACCTTGACGCAGTTGGTCGCGAAGAAGGCGACGCGCAGGGCGTCGGAGTAGGCGTCGTGCCAGTACGGTCCGGCGGCGTTGACCTCGCCCCGGTAGCCGGTCTCCTCCAGCAGTTCCCGGGCGATGGCCTCGGCCGCCTGCTCGCCGGGTTCGATGAAGCCTCCGGGCAGTTCGTACAGCACGCGGTCCGGGCCGGGCCGGTACTGGCGGGCCAGGATGACGTGCTGGTCGGGGGTGAGGGCCAGCACCGCGCCGGCCGGACGCTCGCGCTTGAGGTAGAACTCCTCCTTCCGTCCGTCGGGCAGCTCGAAGTCGACGCGGTCGACGGACCGCCCGAACTTGCTGAACTTGGTGGTGCGTTCGATCTCGCGCCACGACGCGGTGGTGTCGGCCATGGCCAGGACTGTACGACCCGGGGCCCGGCCCGGGTGCTTACTGCGCCTCCGGTCGGCAGCCGGACCCTGACAGCGGGTGGGGTGCGTCCGGGAAACCACCAGATCGGGTGACGGTGGCAGAGCAGATCGGCAAGCAGCCCGGGCGCCGCTCGCTACGGCTCGACCAGCGCGGCAGCACCCGGGCCGAACTCGCCCGACCAGGCCGGATCCATCACTTCACGGCACCACGTGGACTCCTGCTCCAGCACGCCGAGCACCTCATCCGAAGGATCGACAGCGTTCAGTCCGTTTCCGGGTCCAGCCACGGGTAGCCGATCTCGGAGATGTCCTCAGCCAGGTCCGCCAAGCTGACCTCAGGGTTCAGCAACGACACGAGTTCCTGGTCCAGCGGCCGCAAAGCCTGAACCTGGCTCACCGCCCCCAGGTCGATGGAGACCTCGTAGTAGTCCTCGGCGAAACGCTGGAACGCCTCCGGCGAACGGTCCACCAGGAGGCTGAACAGGCTCGTCGCCCCGTCAGGATCGACAGCACCCTCGGGGAAGTCGATCGTCCCGTGGTGCCACCGCTCGTCGGTCGGCCCCCGCCACAAGCAGGCCGTCACGACGGGCACCCCCTCGTCGTCGGTGAACGCCGGCTCCTCGACGAAGGGTTTGAAGAGCTCGGGGACCTCGTCAACAACGCCCGGCCAGGGCTCGCCGTCGTTGCCGAAGGGGCTCATCGGCGATTCGTGATCGAAGCCCCGCACATAGGCCCCGGCCGCCGAGAAGACGATCGAGTACTCGTCTCCCGACCCGTTGCGCATCGACGCCATCTCCTCGCCGTCGGCCCAAGCGGCGTTGTAGGAGTGGTAGCGCCCCTCCCAGTCCGGGCTCAGGATCGCATCGAGCATCGCCAGTGAACGACACAGGTCCCGCAGGTCGGCGATGGCGGGAAGGCGGCGGGCCACGTCATAGACAGTCACATGCTCATCCAACCCGATGCCACCGACACCCAGGCCTCGCGTGACTCGGCACGGTAGTAGTCGTCGGCAGTGCCACTCGACGTTCGGTTTCCCGATCCTGTCAGCACCGACAACGCACCCGCCCCCGGATGCCGGAGGTGGACCGGCGTTGGGCGTCCGTCGCCGCCGACCCGCTGATCTGTCGGGTATGTGGCGAAACCGCCATTGAGCTGGGAATTCTCGCTGGCAGCCGACGTCGCGGATCCCCTAGAGTCGGCGCGCCCGTCCCGGTCGGGGTGGTGGCGTCCCGGCGTGCGTGGTCGAGCCCGCATGGCGATTCCCAGGAGTTGACGATCTGATGGTGTGTATGGCGTGCGGGGCACGCCCGGTGGGGACGGACAGCGGCCGCTGCTTCGGCTGCGCGGAGGCGGCTCCCGGCTGGGCGGCGGCGCTCCGTCCGGCGAACGGCCTTGCCGCGGCGGTCTACGTCCTGCTGGGATTGAACGCCGTCCTGGCGGCGGCGGTGGTCGCGGTCGACGTCCGGTGCGACCTGCTCCTGGGCCGGCTGCTGGACGGGTCGGGCGACGCCGGCCTCGACGACTTCGACGCGGTGGACTCCGTGGCGGAGGCGCTGAACGGGGTGTTCCTCCCGTTGGCGCTGGCCACCGCCGTGATGTTCATCGTCTGGTTCCACCGGATCCGTGAGAACGCCGACCTGCTGCTGCCGAACGGGCACCGCCACGGCCGCGGCTGGACCATCGGGGCCTGGTTCACCCCCATCGTCCTGCTCTGGTTCCCCTGGCAGCTGATGGTGGACTGCTGGCGGGCGAGCGCCCCGCTGGACGCCGAGGGACGACGACGCGCGCCGTCCGAGAAGGTGCTCGCGCTGTGGTGGTCCACCTGGATCGGCTCGATCGTCCTCGGCCGGATCGCGGCCGCCTCGATGCACCGCGTCGACCTGGCGGTCCTCGACAGCCTGGATGACCTGCGCAACACCATCCGGGTCGAGGTCGCCGGGTCGGCGCTGCGCCTGGTGGCGGCGGTGGCGGCGATCCTGGTGGTCAACCGGCTGACCTTCATGCAGCAAGCCCGCCGGGCCGAGGTCAACCCGCTCGCGGCACGGGTCGCCCAGGAGGCCCGGGTCCAAACCCTGGCGTCACCCCCGACTGCGGCCACAGCACCCGCCGCCACACCCGCGTCCGCCGCCACGTCCGCATCCGCCGACGCACCGCATGCCACCGCGCCGGAGGCCGGGCCTCCCGCCTGACGGTCCGAACGCTGTGCTGCATTGAACAGGACGGCGACGCAGCGTCCCGACCTGCGAATGCTGATCGCCTACGGCTTCCGTATCCACCCGCGCCGGTTCGGGTCGGACCGCCGGTTGCTTCCGCCGTAGCCGCCCGGGTGCGAGCTGCGTTGATCCGGCGCGGCAGGGCGCTGCTGAGGTGGGGGCGCGGCGGACGGCCGCTCGCCACTTGCTCGATGTCGTGCTCGGCAGGGCACATCTGCGGGGCCCGGAAGCAGGGAGTTCCTTGAAGGCAAGGGCTGGCTCGGCGACAGGGGCTGGGGCCCGCTCCCACCAGTGCATGGGGAAGCCGACGAGCTCGATCCTGGCGCAGGTGCCGAGTTGGGTCAGCAGGACGTGGTGGTTGGTGGTGTCGTTCATCGCCGATCCCGTTGGTGCGCAGCCGGGCCGACACGGCGACGCGGTGCTTCAGCGGGTCGGCGGAAACGTGTGATGACGGTGCCAGCGTGCGGGTGCTTGGGAACCGAGCTCGGCTGGCCGGGGGCCGCACGGCAGTCGACGGTCGGGGCGCTCAGTCCTGCCCGCGGACGGCTACTGACTTCGCCTCGTCTGGGCGATCCTTCGCCAAGTCCCTGACGGGCCTGCACCGGTGGTTGGCTGTACGTCCTGGTGTGTGAGACATGCGGATGGGGGTGGGCTGACCACCGCGGGACGTGCACGCAGGGGTACCGATCCAGGCGGCCGAGCTGTTCGCGCCGGTTGCTGGTACGACGCCACGGTCTGCGCGACGTCAAGCACGGATACGGCAGAGGCGGATCGTCGCTGCCGTCCCCACCTGCTCCGCATGATCGAACGTGGGGTCCTTATGACGGTCGGCTCTCCGGGCCAGTCCCGGCTGCGGGCGGCGGTCGGATCGGCTGAAGCCCTCCGCAGGGGAGGAAGTGGTTCGTCGGTTCAGGTCGCGCGGGCCGGGGAGCTGGTTACCACCTGGCGCAGGAGCTCGGCGTTGCCGGCCGTCCGCTTGAGCCGGTCCAGGAGCAGTTCCGCGGCCTGCTGGGCGTCGAGACCGCCCAGAGCCCTGCGCAGGGCCCACGTCGCGGGCGTGCGAGCACGGCCGAGGAGGAGTTCCTCATGGCGGGTGCCGGAGGCCTTGACATCGACGGCTGGGAAGACGCGCCTGTCGGCGAGGCGTCGGTCGAGGCGAAGCTCCATGTTGCCGGTGCTCTTGAACTCCTCGAAGATCAGGTCGTCCATGCGGGAGCCGGTGTCGACGAGGGCGGTGGCCAGGATGGTCAGCGAGCCGCCGTTCTCGATGTTGCGTGCCGCGCCGAAGAGCCGCTTCGGGTGTTGGAGGGCCGTGGCGTCGAGGCCGCCTGTGAGGGTCCGTCCGTGGGAGGGGGCGGTGGCGTTGTGGGCGCGGGCGAGGCGGGTGAGCGAGTCGAGCAGGACGACGACGTCGTGGCCGAGTTCGACGAGGCGCTTGGCGCGTTCGACGGCGAGTTCGGTGAGGGCGATGTGCTCGCGGGCGGGCCGGTCGAACGTGGAGGCGATGACCTCGCCCTTGACCGAGCGACGCATGTCGGTGACCTCCTCCGGACGCTCGTCGACCAGGACGACCATCAGGTGGCACTCGGGGTGGTTGCGGGCGATCGCCGCCGCGATCGTCTGCAGGACGATCGTCTTGCCTGCCTTCGGCGGCGCCACGATCAGACCGCGCTGACCCTTCCCGATCGGGGCCATCAGATCGATGACGCGGCCGGTCAGCTGCTGCCGGTCGGTCTCCAGGTGCAGTTGCTGCTGCGGGTACAGCGGCGTCAGTTCATGGAACGCGGGCCGGGGCACGGACTCCTCGACGGCGCTGCCGTTGACCGTGTCGATGCGGGCCAGCGACGGGCGGGAGGCGCCGCCCGCACGAGGGCGGGCCGCCCCCGTCAGGACGTCGCCGGGCCGCAGGCCGAGCGAACGCACCTGACCGGCGGGCAGGGGAACATCGGTGGGGCCGGCGAGGTAGCCGGAGGTGCGCAGGACGGCGTTCCCCTCGCGGACGTCCAGCACACCGGCGACCGGGACGAGGTCGTTCCCCACGGTGGTGGCCGGCCGCTCCGGCCGGTCGGAGCGGCCACGCGTTCGCGGCGCCGGAAGTGCGGGACGGCCGGCGTGGCTTTCGACGTCCGCAGGCCGGGGACCGGCCGTCGGCGTCGGAGGCCGGTCGGTGGAGCGCTCGGCGGTGATCGCCTCGACGAGTTCGCCCTTGCGCAGGCGGGCGGCGCCCGGGATGCCGAGGGCGGAGGCGAGCTGGTAGAGGTCGGCCCTCAGCAGGCCGTCCAGCGGCGTGGTGGTCGACGGTTCGGTGGTGGTCGTCACGAGAAGGTACTCCTGTGATGTCGAAGGGTGTGGCGTGCGGGTGTCGAAGGGTGTGGCGGCGCGCGGCGGGCCCGGCGTGGGTGGCACGGAGCAGCGCTGAGCGGCACGGCCGGCCGGGCGCCGGGAGCGGGACCGCGGTCCGGCCGAAGCACCCGGGCGGGCGCGGGACGATGGGCCAGGACGGTCGGCGCGGCCGCGTTCCGGCGGCACGCCCGGCCCCTGCACGGCCACGAAGGGACCTGGCAGGTGGAGTCGGTTGCCCGTCGGCGACGGTTCGCCGGGACGCTGCCGCGGAGGGCGACTCTCAGGTGTTGCCGATAGACCAGGCACGGAGCGCTGGAAGGGCGGAAGTCCGCCTGTATCCGGGCCCGCCGTAGCGGGGTGCCCCGGTATGCAGTGGCGCCTGGTTCCCGCACCCTGAGGGGTGGGCGTCCAGCGTCGCCTTCATGCAGGGTAGCACCGCGGTGCACTGTGGCGCTTAGGAATATCCGGCGTGGCGCCCACACCGCCGTGCCGCCTGGCTCCCCAGGCCGCCGCTGTGCCCCGGCCGCGGCCGGCCTTCTCGGCAGCTGCTCCGCCGGGTGGGTCCGTTTCCGTCCCGCACGTCACGGCCCAGGAGTGCACCCACCACGAGATCGCCCGCTTCTTCCGCTCGCCCTACCCGGGACGACGATCGACGATCGACGCCCGGCGCGCGGATTCGGGGCGCAGAGCGCCGGCTGGGAATGCGAGGGAGCTGCGTGAAGTGGCCGCAGCGAAGCCCACCCGGCGGCCGATGCCACGAGTGGGTGCCCGCCGCCGCGCACGAAACCGGCGATCATCCGCCGTGAGGCGGCCAGACGGCCTGGGAGTACCCGGGCGGCCTATGGCCGGCGGGTGGGTTTGGCCAGCAGGGCCTCGGCGGCGGCCGTCGCGACGACCTCGGCGACCGTGGACAGGGCGGGCGAATCCAGCTTCCACTGCTGCCAGTACAGGGGGACGTCCATGGGCCGGGCGGGTGCCAGTTCCACCAGTCGGCCGGCCCTCAGCAGCGGCCCGGCCTGCGGTTCGGGTACGAGACCCCACCCGAGACCGGCGGCCACCGCGTCCCGGAACCCGTCCGAAGCGGGCACCAGGTGGCGGGTCCGACCGGCGCCCGACCGCCCCCGGGTGAGGGACCGGACGAACGCGTCCTGGAGCTCGTCGCGCCGGTCGAAGACCACGGTGGGGGCTTCGCACAGATCCTGGGCCAGCTCCCCGGCGAGATGACGGGCCGCGAACTCCGGCGTGGCCACGGCCAGGTAGCGGGCCAGCCCGAGCCGCCGCGCGGTGCAGCCGGCCACCGGTTCGGGCGAGGAGGTGACGGCGGCCATCACCTGACCCTCGCGCAGCAGGGCGGTGGTGTGGGACTCGTCCTCCCGGTAGAGCTCGAAGCAGATCGGCGGGTCCTGCGGCACCTGGGTGAGCGCGGGCAGGAACCAGGTCGCGAGGGAGTCGGCGTTGACCGCGATCGGGACCCGGGCCGGGCCCTGCTCGGCCGCCAGGCCCAGTTCGTCGCGGGTGTCGCGTTCCAGGCGGGCCAGCTGGCGGGCGAAACGGACCACCACCTCGCCGGACTCGGTGAGCCGTACCGGCTTGGTGCGCAGGAGCAGGACCCGCCCGGTGCGCTGCTCCAGGGCCTTGACGCGCTGGCTGACGGCGGAGGGGGTCACGTGCAGGGCGGCAGCCGCGGCGTCGAGGGTGCCCTCGTCGACCACCGCGAGCAGGGTCCGGACCTGGTCCAGGGGAAGCTCGTCCATAAGTACGGCTAAGGTTACCTAAGAATCTTTAGCTGTACTCATGGATGAGCGGTCCATACGGTCGGAGCCATGAACAGCAGCACCATCGCCGCCGTAACCGCCGGTTTCGGTACCGGGCTCTCCCTCATCGTGGCCATCGGGGCCCAGAACGCATTCGTCCTGCGCCAGGGCGCCCGCAGGCACGCCGTCCTCGCAGTGGTCGCCATCTGCGCCGTCTCGGACGCGGCGCTGATCGCACTCGGCGTGACGGGCGTGGGCACGGTGGTCACGGCCTGGCCGGCGGCGCTGACCGCAGTGGGCCTGATAGGCGGAGCATTCCTGCTCTGCTACGGCTTCCTGGCGGCCCGGCGGGTGCTGCGCCCGGATCCGGCGGCCGCGCTCACCGGCGGAGGACCAGAGGCGGGGTCCGTCCGGCGAGCGGTCCTGACCTGCCTGGCGATGACCTGGCTGAACCCTCACGTGTACCTCGACACCGTGCTCCTGCTGGGCTCGCTCGCCTCCAACCGCGGCGACCTGCGCTGGGCCTTCGGCACGGGCGCGGCGCTGGCCAGCCTGTGCTGGTTCGCCGGCCTGGGCTTCGGCGCCCGGCTGCTGAGCGGCGTCCTGTCCCGGCCGAAGGCCTGGCGGGTGCTGGACGGCCTGGTCGCGGCGACCATGCTGGCGATGGGCGCGATGCTGGTCGCCGGGGCATAGGGCGACCTGACCGCCGACCGAATACCGCAGCTTCCGAATACATCCGGTTACCAGCTGTCCAGGGCCTGCGGCGCGGGTGCGTGCGCATCGAGCTTGATGAGACCGGCCGCCCCTACCGTTGGACACTGCGTAACCTGGCCTTCAAAGAAGAGGACGACACCAACGGCGTCCCGGCGACCTGGCGCGTCGCTGAGGCCGTCGCCCGCACCGTCGCTGTCCTTGAAGCCCTCCACCCGGCGAGGGACGACGTGCTTCTCTCCCTGCCGTACCCGGTCCTGCGTGCCAGCGCGACGCCGACGGCGAGAAGCCGGTTGACCATCGTGGATCTGCGGCCGCCGACCGACCGTGCGGCCGGCTTGTCGAATCGGTGTGGTGGACGGGCGACAAGCCCGACCGATGCCATTGCTGGTGGGGCACACGCGGGACGGTCGGCAGCCCGGTTCTGCTCACATCGCCCCAGACGCTGGAAACTGGGCTGCAGTGCGTGCAGCGCCATATGGCAGCGATGGACATATGAACGAGCCTGAGAAGGATTTCTGCAAGTGGCCGAGTCGCTGGATTATCTACACCTAGGCATGCGATGCCTCCGAGTTGACAATTTACCACTCCAACAAGGAAGGAAAGGGAGGTGGAATTTGGCCCGGGAGCAACGGTAACAGCGGGAAGCGCGAAACCTGCCGTCATTGTTCATTCAATGCCAGCATGACAGCCGCCCAATATGTCAGAAGATGCTGCTAATTCGCATCATGCGATGGACTATCACAGCAATGCGACGGGTAGGTTTTTCGGGCAGCATATGCTGGATCACATGAAGGATGTCCCCAGTGGACTGTCATGCCCAGATTCGCACCCGACGCGCGATTGCGGTGGCAGGCGGAGGTTTGCACTCACTGTCGCACTGAGTGCGAAATTGATATTCTGGCTCACGGCCGATCCGACCGAAACGCCTGGAAGGCAAGATGACCCGCTCCTCCACTGCTGCCCTGCTGGGTGCAATGGCCCTGATTCTGCTTGAGACGATCGCGATCGCCCTCTTCTTCTGTATTGCCATGCCGCTGCTTGCGGGCGGTATCGCTTTCGAGGATGAGATGGCGCCCACTCCGCGCCTCCTGCCGTACGGGTTCCTTTCTGTAGGAATTGTCATGATTGGGATCAACGGTTGGGCGGCTCGGGGCCTGTGGGCGATGCAGTCGCCGAGTAGGAGGTCCCGTGGTTCCTCTGCCCTGGTGGGGGCCGGATCCGTGCAGGTCGTGCTGCTTGGCTACGGTCTGCTGTCGGGGGAGCACCTGTTCACGCTCTTCGCGGCGACAGTGCTGGCTCTTCTCTCCGTACTCGTGAGGCCCGCATTCGCCAAGCCTTCGGCTTGACGCGAGGGGCGCTGCAGCGCCCATGAGGCAGGGGTTCGGCACCCACACAGGTGCCGAACCCCTGCTGTGTCCCGACGCACTTGGGCAGCCACCTGGAGGCTGCGAGGCGCGCCAGCGTGGTCGTCCGCGACGGCCTTGATGCTCGACACCTGCGCGTCGCAGGAGCCGGTCGGCCTCCCGCTGCCACCTTCATCAGCCTCCGCGGCGACTGACACCCTCGACGCCCCGTCCCTGCGGATCGGGCCCTCCGACATCACTGGGTGCCACGCCGTACGCGGTGCGGAAGGCACGGCTGAAGTCCGCGTGCGCGCGGAATCCCCAGCGGGCGGCGACGTCCCCGATCGTGCGGTGGCGCAGCCGCGGGTCGACGAGGTCGACACGGGAGCGCTCAAGACGGCGACTGCGGATCGTGGCGGCGACCGTCTCGGGCCGCGTCCGGAACAGCTGGTGCAGGGTGCGCAGCGAGATGTGGTGGTGCGCGGCGATGACGGCCGGGCAGAGCCGGATCGGCATCCGCGGGCCGCTCCCCCACGAGTTCCCCGAGCTGTTCGGCGATCCGGTCGCGTAGCTGGGTCAAATGGGCGCGGGCGATCTCGTCCTCCTCCTGGCCGAGGAGATCGGCGTACATCCCGTGCCTGGTCCGGAGCTCGGCGATGCGGGCCTCGCGGGTACGGGCGTCCTCCTCCGCTGCGGCGAGCTCAGCCACGATCCGGTCGAGGTCTGTGAAGTCCCCGTCCACGGTCCATCGGGTCCCTGCCGCCTCCAGCACGTCGCGCAGCGCGGCCCGGGCACCGGTATAGGCGGACAAAGCGTCCTCCAGAGCCGACTCGACGGGCCGTCCGGCCTCGGTGAGGTCCGCGGAGGCGCGAAGCCGGACCGCCAGCTCGCTCGCGGTCTCACGCAACATGTCGACGGAGAGCGACAGTTCCGCAGCGGTGGCGGGCTGGTTGTTCACCTGATCGTCGATCCTCCTGCGGTGCCAGGTTCATCAGCCCGGGCGGCCACGTTCCAGGCGGCACCACGATCACCACCGCCCCGCCCCGGGCCCCGGCCGCCGACAGCCATCCGGACGAGGCGACGACCGGCGAGGCCGGCTCCCAGACCTGCCGGCCGCCCACCAGCACCAGGCGCGCCAGCAGATCGCCCCGCATCTCCACGACCGCCGTGGTGTCCGGTGGTTCTCCCGCCGCGAGGACGAACCCGCTGTCCACCACGTTCTCGATCAGGTCGCCGTGCAGTCGGGGGCCGACCTCCACGATCACCTCCGCGAACGGCGCCCCGGCCGCCGACTCGCGCACCGCCAGCGCCCACACCATCGGCGCCCGCTCCGGCCCGGCACCCACCTCATCTGCCATGCCTTACCAACGAGCCACCCCGGCGGCGGCACCGGGCGCACCCCAGACTGGGGCGTTGACGACCCAGCAGGGCGTCGGTCAGTGGCAGAGCCACGACCACCGGAGACCCGGTCAGCGCTATCAGTGTCAGTGGCAGTCGCTAGCGTGAACCCGCTCCGAGAAAGCCCACGAAGCCGCCACCCACGGGTGGCGGCCTTCTGGCCGATCAGAGGCTCAGGCGCTGTCGCCCTCCCAGTCCCAGTACCGGCCGTTGCCCGGCCGCGGCCCGTAGTGAGCGCGCCCGCCCGCGCCATAGGCGCCGATCTCGGTGGCCAGCGCCGCGCCGTCGTCAAGCTCTTCCCGGCTCCAGCCGGTCACGTCCAGCAGCAGCCCGTCGAGCGGGCCGGCCACCAGCTCCCGGTAGACGCGGCCCGGCCGCGGCCCCGGATCCGGATCGTCGTGGTCCGCCCCGTACACCCGGCCCCGCATCAGCGCATCGTCGTCCATGCCGCCCAGCATCCCGGCCACCACCGACACCCAGCCGTCCGAACTGTCGGCCGCGCGCGGCCGACCCGGCGCCCGTACAGTCCGAATCGATGGCCACCAGCGATCCCACCTTCGACCAGGTCGCCGACTAGCACTTGCTGGAGAGGGCGTATTTTCCCGGGCGGGCGTTCGCCTATGCGCGCCTGGATCTGGCCGATCGCGCCGGCCCCCGGGCCGGTGGCTCCGATCGTGGTCGTGCGCATCGGCGACGGTGTGGTCGGCGAGCTGAGTCGGCAGACCTCCGAAAGGATGCGCCCGGCTCTTGGGGCCGCTGCGCGACGCAGAGACGGATTGCTGTGCGGAGGCGGAGCTGACCGGCAACTCTCTCGCCGCGGAGGTCCGCGTGTCCCTGACGATGCCCGAAGAGCTCCCACCGGACTTCGTACAGAGCGTCACAGTCAAACTGGGACAGTCGCGGGCTACGAACACATGACGCCTGCATCGCTGCCGGTTGGGCGGAGCGCATCGGCGAGCGCCCTCGTTACGGAGATCAGCGGCCGCTGTCCTGATGCGCGTGCGGCAAGCCGTCAGCGTGCCGTGCCCGGCGGCCGCGTGGCGCGCACATGGTGGGGCCGACGACGTAGTAGCGGTCCGGCCGGTAGTCCCCCCGTCCGATCCCAGCGGAGCCATGGACCACACCGCATCAGTCCCCACACCCGGCGGCCCGCACATTATGCCGTCGGGACCTGAGCTGCCCGGTAGCGGCCCGGGGTCGTTCCGACCACAGCGCTGAACGCCGCGATGAAGCCGCTGGGGTTGGCCCAGCCGCAGGCATGGGCGGTCCGGACGGTGTCGTGGCCGTCGGCGAGGAGCACCAGCGCGTGGTGGACGCGCAGTTGGGTGCGCCACTCGTAGAAGGTCATGCCGAGCTCGGCGCGGAACAGTCGGCTGAGGGTGCGGGAGCCGGCCCCGACCGCCCGCCCGAGTTCGGCCAGCGTGGCGTTGTCCGCCGGATTCTTGGCCAGCCTCCGGGCCACGGCCCGCAACCGGTCGTCCCGCGGCTCCGGCAGGTGCAGCGGCTGCTCGGGGGCTTCGCAAAGTTCGTCGACGAGGACGCGCAGCAGGCGGGTGCGCGCGGTGCGGCGGTGGCCGGGCGCGGCGCCGTCGTGATCGCGGGGGCGGGTCAGGGCGAGCAGGACTTCGCGGGCGAGGCCCGAGGCCTCGAAGACGACGGGACGGTCCGGTACAAGCCGGGCAAGGGACGGCGGGAGGAAGACGATCCGCATATCGGTGTCGCCGTGCGCACGGTGACGGTGCGTGAACCCGGCCGGGGTCCAGGCGACCCGGTTGGCGGGAACGATCCAGCTGCCGTGCTCCGTGTGGAGCGTCAGAACGCCGCCGGCCGCGTACACCAGGTGTCCCCGGGGGTGCGACTGCGCCGCGCTCGCTCCGCCGGACGGCCAGAGGTGGCGCCCGCCGGACGGCCACAGCTGGGACGTCGCACCGGCGGGTCGGCGAGGTTGGCGGGGAACGGGCATCTCTTGGCAGCGTAGCGCTAACCCGCCACGCCCCGATCCGGCGAGGGTGGTCTCCGTACCGAGTGCTCGTCAGCCGCACTGCCCGCGGCTGGGAACGGAAGGAGAAGCACATGGCGACGTTCGTCCTGGTGCCGGGCGCCTGGAAGGGCGCCTGGTCGTTCGAGGCGGTGGTTCCGCTGCTGGAACGCGCCGGTCACGCGGTCCACGCCCTGACGCTGACCGGGCTGGGGCCGGACGACGAGGCGACGGTGGCGACCGCCAACCTCGACACGCACGCCGGGGATGTCCTGCGCCACCTCGACCGCCACCGCCTCACCGGCGTGACGCTGGTCGGCCACAGCTACGCCGGGATGGTGATCGCGGCCGCTGCCGACCGCGCCGGCGGCCGGATCGCACGCCTGGTGCACCTGGACGCCTACGTGCCGCGCGACGGCGAGTCCTGCTGGTCGGCGACCAACGCGCACTTCCGGGAGGTCTTCGCGACCGGCGCCGCGGCCACCGGCTTCACCGTGCGGCCGCCGGACGGCGGCGATCCCCGGCGCCGGCCGCATCCGCTCGCCTCGTTCCTGCAGGCGGTCCGGCTGACCGGCGCGGTCGACCACGTCCCCCGGCGGGAGTTCGTCCACTGCTCGGGGTGGGCGGACCGGACGCCGTTCACCGAACTGCGCACCAGGCTGCTGGCCGACCCCGGGTGGCGGGTCCACGACCTCCCGACCGGGCACGACGCCATGCACGAGGCGCCGGAGGCGGTCGCCGCGCTGCTGCTCGCCGACTGACGCCCCCGCTTGTCCGGCCGTGCACCGGGTCACCGGACGACGGCGGGGGCGAGCGCGGCGGCGGCGAGCAGGGCAGGGCTGCCGGTGCCGTCGGCGAGGACTGTCCACAGGTCGCTGCCGTCGTCGCCCGGGAGGGCGTAGGCGAGGGTGCGGTCGTCGAGCCACAGGGCCTGGTCGTCGATGGTGCGCTGCTCCGCGGTCACGGTCTCGGTCATGGTCGCCAGGTCGAGGACGTACAGCCGCCAGGGGGCGTCGTCGGGCAGTCCGTGGACCCGCTTCTTGTAGGCGACGCGGGAGCCGTCGGGCGACAGGGACGGGCATTCGACGTTGCCGTGCAGGGTGGTGAGGGTGCGGGCGACGGCGTCGCCGGCGACCAGCCAGGTGTGCCCGCCGGTGGCGAGGGTGGCGTAGAAGTGCTCGTCGTCGGCGAAGGTGACGCCCCAGATGTTGGTGTCGGCGGCGTGGTAGGGGTGGCCGTCCAGGGTTATGGCGTAGCTCTCCAGGTCGTCCTGCAGCGTCCAGGTGCGGGTGTCGAGGATCGAGGTGCGGGTGGAGAAGTCGGTGCCGGCGTAGGAGTCACCACCGACGAAGACCGTCCAGGCGACGAGGTGGCCCGACGGCGACACCCGGGCGCGGGTGGGGATGCCGGCCAGGTCGTAGTGGCGCCGCTCGTTCAGGTCGGCGTCGAGGACGACCGCGCGGTAGGTGTCCTGCAGGACGCCGTGGACGGCCTGCAGGCAGATTCCGGTGCCGGCGGCGGCGTGGAAGCGCAGGCAGGCGGGCGCCGCCACCGTCCGGGTCGCGGCGGGGTCGGCGAGCGGGACCGCGGCGAGGTGGTCGCGCCGGGAGCCCCAGGTCAGGCTGCGGAAGACCAGCCGCGGCCCGTCGCTGTGCGGCCCGAGGGTGACGGCGCCCGCCCTGGCCGGCGGCCCGTCCCCCGCCCGGTCGCCGCCCCGGGTCGGGTCCCCGGCACGCAGGACGGTCCAGACACCGGCCCCGAGGAGCAGGGCGGCGGCAACCAGCAGGACGAGGAGACGGCGGCCGAAGGTCATGCGTGGGGGCCTCTTCCGGTCATCGGGGGGACGGGGATCAGTGGGTGGCAGGTCGGTCGGCGGTCGCCCGCTCCGGGTCGCCGGTGACGCTGCCCAGCAGGCGGACGGCGATGGTGACGGCGGCGGTGAGGGCAGCGACCATCACGGCCAGGGCGGTGGTGTCGCCCCACCGGGTCCACAGCGCGCCGACCGCGAGCGAGCAGAGGAACCGCCCGGCGGCCTGGCCGGTGCCGACCAGGGCGAGGCCGGCGCCGCGCCGCTCCTCGGGAACGGCGCCCGCCGCGACGGCGGCCAGGGTGCCGTCGGTGGCGGCGTAGAAGAGTCCGTGCAGGAGCAGGACCGCGGCGGCGAGCGAGAGGCCGCCGCCCGGGAGGGCGAGCAGCAGTCCGTAGCCGGTGAGCAGGGCGGCGTGCCCGAGCACGAACGCGCGCCGGCGTCCGATCCGGTCGGCGATCGCGCCGAGCGGGACGGCGAGCAGCAGGTAGATGGCGGCGGTGCCGAGCGGCAGTAACGGGAACCAGCCCGCGGGGAGGTGGAGGCGGCGCTGCAGCAGCAGGTAGAGGAAGGAGTCGCTGACGGTGGCGATTCCGAGCAGGGCGGCGCAGGCGGTGATCCGGCGCAGGGCGGGCAGGCGGAGCAGTACGCCGAACCGCGGGCGCGGTCCGCGGGCCCGCAGGGTGGGGCGGAGGCTGCGGCCGGGGACGAGGAGGACCAGGACGAGCACGCCGAGGGCGGCGACGTACGAGCTGACGGTGAAGACGGCGCGGTAGCCGCCGGGGGCGGTGCGCAGGATGAGGAAGGCGAGCAGGGGGCCGCTGAGTGCGCCGACAGTGTCCATCGCCCGGTGGACGCCGAAGGCGCGGCCGCGCCGTTCGGGCGGGGTGGCGAGCGAGATCATGGCGTCGCGGGGTGCGGTGCGCAGGCCTTTGCCGACCCGGTCGGCGGCGAGGACGAGGCCGATCAGCGACGCGGTGGAGACCAGCAGCAGGGCCGGGCGGCAGAGCGCGGAGAGGCCGTAGCCGGCAGCGGCGACGGCCTTGTGGCGGCCGCCGCCCCGGTCGCCGAGAAGGCCGCCGAGCAGGCGCAGGGTGGCGGAGGCGCCGCTGAAGACGCCGTCCAGCACACCGAAGCCGAGCGGGGAGACGCCGAGGGCGGCGACCAAGTAGAGCGGCAGGACGGCGGTGACCATCTCGGAGGAGACGTCGGTGATCAGGCTGACCGTGCCGAGGGCGAGGACGGTGGGGGCGATCCGCGCGGACCGCCCCGGCCCGGGGGCCGGGGCGGCGGCGGACGCCGCGGGGCGTCGGCTGTCCGCGAGGTACACGCTCAGTTCCAGACGCCGGCGATGTCGGTGGCGTTGGCGGCCTTGCCGGCGTGCTTGCCGGTCCCTGCGAGGTCCTCCAGGGTGCGGAGCATGTCGTAGTGGTTGTACTTGGTGGTCGGTGCGCTGCCGGGCTTGACGGGCTGTCCGTACAGCACGGTGGGGATCTGGTTGCCGCTCTGCTTGTCGTCCTCGTCGTAGGTGACGATCAGCAGGCTGTTGTGGGTCTTGGCCCAGTTCGCGTACGCGCCGAGGTTGCTCTGGATCCAGCTGTCGCCGGTGCCCACGCTGCAGTCGTGCATGTCGGAGCAGAGGTTGGGGGTGACGAAGGAGACCGCGGGCAGCTCGGTGAAGTCGCTCGGGAACTGCGCGAACGTGTGGCCGGTGTCGGTGGGCACGTTCTTGAACGCGAACCAGGGGTTGTGCTTCTGGGCGTACTTGCCGCTCTTGCAGGTGGTGGAGCCCTCGCGGGGAAGCGACTCGTTGTAGCTGCCCCAGGTCCTGCCGGCCGCGATCACCTCGGAGGCGAGGTTGGCGGCGGTCATCGAGCCGGCCTTGTAGCAGCTGTCGTCGGTGATGCCCTGGGTGCTGCCGGAGAAGACGGCGAAGTAGTTGGGCTGGCTGGGATGGGTGATGCCGTACGAGGCCTTGAGGACGGCGCCGCCCGTGGCGAGCGAGTTCAGGTACGGCGCGTCGCTGCTGCCGATGATCTGCTTGTACGCGTGGTTCTCCATCATGACCACGACCACGTGGTCCGGCTTCGGCATCGTGGTCGACGCCGAGGCCGAGCCGATGCCCACCAGGGTGGTGGCGAGGCTGCCCGCCACGGCCGTGGGCACGGCGACGGCGAGGGCGATCTTCTTGCGGCTGCGACGGTGGCGGCCGGTGGTGGGGTTGGACACGGATTCCTCCTGGGTCGGGTGTTGGTCGGGGGTCACTTGGTGGGGTTGTCGCCCAGGCTCTTGACGTAGAGGAGCCGGTTGGGGGTGTTGGTGCCGGCGCTGCCGATCTTGCCGGTGGTGGCAGCCTTGATCAGCGCGTCCTGGACCTGGGCGGGGGTGGCCGTGGGGTGGGCCGACAGGTAGAGCGCCGCGGCGCCGGTGACGTGCGGCGCGGCCATCGAGGTACCGGTCAGGTTGTGGCTGTCGTTGTCCCCGGTGTTCCAGGCCGACGTGATGCCGCTGCCGGGGGCGAACAGGTCGGTGCATGAGCCCCAGTTGGAGTCCGAGCGCCGCTGGTCGTCGGAGGTGGAGTTGTTCACGACGACGGCCTCGGGGATGTCGCCGGGCGAGTTCTTGCACGCGTCGGCGTTGCTGTTGCCGGAGGAGACCACCCAGGTGACGCCGGAGGCGATGGAGTCGCGGATCGCCTTGTCCTCGGCGGAGCTGACGCCGCCGTTGATGCTCATGTTGACCACGGCCGGCTTGACGGCGTGCTTGGTGATCCAGTCAGCGGCGGAGACGACGGAGGAGGTGGGGATGGAGTCGTTGCAGGGGGTGACCCGCACGGAGACCAGTTGCACGCCCTTGGCCACGCCGTAGTCCTTGCCGCCGACCGTGCCCGCGACGTGGGTGCCGTGGCCGAGGCAGTCGGCGCCGTTGCGGCCGTCGCCGACCAGGTCCACCCCGATGGCGGCCCGGCCGCCGAACTGGCTGTGGGTGGTGCGCAGTCCGCTGTCGACCAGGTAGACGGTGACGTTGGAGGCGGTGTTCGGCGCGGTGTAGCTGTTGTCCAGCGGCAGGTTGCGCTGGTCGATCCGGTCCAGGCCCCAGCTGGCCACCGACGCCGCCTGCGCGGCCTCCGGCGCGGCGTCCAGGTGCTGGGTGCGGTCCTGCTCCACCGAGGCGACCGCGGGGTCGGACGCCACCTGCTGTGCCTGGGCCGGGGTCATCTCGGCGGCGTAGCCGTGCAGCGCGGTGTCGAAGACGGTGCGGACGGTGCCGCCGTAGGTGTGCGCCAGCCGGTCGGCGACGGACGCGGCGGCGGTGTCCGGGGCCGCCGTGCCCGGTGCGGTGTCGTCCTTGAACACCACCAGGTAGCGGCCGGCTATCAGGTCGCCGGCCGTCCGGACCTCCTCGGGGGCCCGTTGACTGGCGCTCGCCGGGTTGATGACCACGGCGGCGGCCGCGGCGGCGACGACGGTGGTGGCGGCCACGGTGGTGAGTTTCGTCCTGCGGGCATGGCGGCGTGCGCGGTACAGGGACACGGTGATTCCTCGGGGGAAGTGTGCGGCGGGAGTCCGCCGACGCGGGGAGCGGGGTATCGGCGGCGGCTTCCGGGCCGTCGACCGGGGTTCGCCGTGGGGGTGGGCGATCACTCCACTCCGGTGGCGGGCCGGGCAACAGAAGTACCGTCAGAAACACGCCACGAGAAGCCACTTACCGCCAGTGGCGCGGTCTGGCCAGGGAGGTCTCGCGCGCGGCGGTGGCGCCCAGGCCGCTCCTGGCCTGCTCCGGGCATGGCGAAGGAGCGGTTCCCGGAGCCCCGGGAACCGCCCGTGAACAGGTCAGATCCAGCCGTTGCGGGCGGCGTGCAGCGCCATCTGGAAGCGGGTGACCGAACCCGCCCGGGAACTGAGCTGCTCCAGGTGGCGGGAGAGGGTGCGGCGGCTGACGCCCAGCAGCTCGGCGATGGTGTCGTCGGTGACACCGGTGGCGAGCAGTTCGACGATCCGCCGGTGGATCGGGCTGAGCGCCGACGGCACCCGCTCCCCCAGGTGCATCGGCAGCGCCGCCCGCCACGAGGTCTCGAACAGCCCGGTGAGCGCGGACAGCAGGCTGGACGGATGGACCAGCAGCAGCGAGTCGTTGACCTCGGCCTCGACGAACGACATCGACACGATGGCCAGCCGCCGGTCGAAGACCGTCAGCTTCACCGGCACGGTCGGCAGGATCCGGGCCTGCTCCCCCGCGGCGATGGACGGCTGGATGTTCACCGCGTAGTACGCCGCGTTCTGCACCGCCGATCTGGAGTACACGACCCGGTACTCCACACCCTGCCTCAGGTTCTCGATCTCGATCGGATTGGCGGAGCCGTGGGTGTGGTAAGGCGGCGAGTCGAAGCGCAGCACCTCGCTCTCGGCCGCCTCCTCGATGGTCTCGATCCGCTCGATGATCGAGTCGCCGGTGACCACCTCCACCAGGTTGTCGGTGGGATGCGGGCTCACCGAACGCCGGTACCCGCGGTAGGCGTTGGCGGCCGCCTGCTGGGCCTCGCGCAGCTCCGCGCTGCGGCTGTGCGCCAGGAACTCCAGCGCGACGGTGGGCTCCACCGGTACGTGCCGGCGGAGCCCACCGACGTCCGAGACGGTGACCAGTCCGAGCCGGCGCAGGTGCGCGAGGTGCGCCTCGCTGTCGGGCCCCGGCTCGTCGGGCGGGTGTCCGGTGTCCCCGGATCCGGTGGCGAGCAGCGCCACGTAGACCTCCGCCTCGCGGCGGGTCAGCCCCAGGCGGCACAGGTGTGTCGGCAGGTCCTCGTCGGCCATCGGCGTTCCTCCCCGTGAAGGCGGCCCGCTCCGGACGCACCGGCGGCAGCACGGGACGCGCCGGGTCCCGCCGATGCGTACCGGGGGCCGCTTTCGGCGCATCGTGGCACATACCGGCGAGTAGGTGTCAGACCCGAACACTCACCGCCGAGATCGACAGTGCGCCCGGCCCGGGCGCCCCACGCCCGTCCTCGCCAGTGGCCGCCGTGTGCCACCAGGCCCGCCCGGCCGACGGTAGACCGGTGGCCACCACCACGGCCGCTCCCCAGGAGTCCCCCTTGATCAGCGTGTTCGACCTGTTCCGCGTCGGCATCGGACCGTCCAGCTCCCACACCGTGGGCCCGATGCGCGCCGCCCGCCGGTTCGTCCGCGGACTCGAGGGGGACGGCCTGCTGGCCCGCGTCGCCGCCGTCGAGGTCGAGCTGTTCGGCTCGTTGGCCGCCACCTGCACCGGACACGGCACCGACAAGGCCGTCCTGCTCGGACTCGCCGGCGAGGAACCCGGGACCGTCGACATCGCCACCGCCGACGAACGCTTCCGCCGCTACAGCGCCGAGGGCCGCGTCCCGCTGCCGGGCGCACGCACCGTCCGCCACACCCTGCTCCTGCACCCCGACCGGACCCTGCCCGCCCACCCCAACGCGTTGACCCTCACCGCCCTCGACCGGGACGGCGACGCCCTGGACAGCCGCACCTTCCACTCCGTCGGCGGCGGCTTCCTGCTCGGCGAGGACACCGGCGAGCCGGCCGACGTCCCCCACCCGTTCGACGACGCCGACCAACTCCTCCAGCTCGCCGGGGACGGCCGGATCAGCGACCTGATGCTCGCCAACGAATGCGCCCGACGCCCCGAGAGCGAGGTCCGCGCCCGGCTCCTGCACCTGTGGGACGTCATGCGCGACTGTGTCGAACGCGGTTGCCGCACCGAAGGCGTCCTGCCCGGCGGCCTGAACGTCCCCCGCCGAGCCCCCGCGCTCCACCGCCGCCTCACCCGGCTCCGCGACACCGCCGACCCGCTGCACGCCATGGACTGGGTCGCGCTCCACGCCCTGGCCGTCAACGAGGAGAACGCCGCCGGCGGCCGCGTCGTCACCGCCCCCACCAACGGCGCCGCGGGCATCATTCCCGCCGTCCTGCACCACTACCACCGGTGCGTCCCCGGCGCCGACGACGACCACACCGTCCGCTTCCTGCTCGCCGCCGCCGCCATCGGCAGCATCGTCAAGCGCAACGCCTCCATCTCCGGCGCCGAGGTCGGCTGCCAGGGCGAGGTCGGCACCGCCGCCGCCATGGCCGCCGCCGGACTGACCGAACTCCTCGGCGGCACCCCCGGCCAGGTCGAGAACGCCGCCGAGATCGCCCTCGAACACCACCTCGGCCTGACCTGCGACCCGGTCGCCGGACTGGTCCAGATCCCCTGCATCGAACGCAACGCCATCGGCAGCCTCAAGGCCATCACCGCCGCCCGGCTCTCCCTCCACGGCGACGGCACTCACCTGGTCCCGCTCGACGCCGCGATCCGCGCCATGCGCGACACCGGCGCCGACATGAGCACCAAGTACAAGGAGACCGCCCGCGGCGGACTCGCTCTCAGCTTCCCCCGGTGTTGACCATTGGCCGCCCTGTCGTACTGCCTCGGCGGCCGCAGTGAGCGCCCACCCGCGCCGTGGAAGCCGATCTCGGTGAGCAGCGCAGCCCCGTCCTCAAGCTCTTCCCGGCTCCAGCCGGTCACGTCCAGCAGCAGCCCGTCGAGCGGGCCGGCCGCCAGCTCGCGATAGACGCGGCCCGGCCGCGGCCCCGGATCCGGATCGTCGTGGTCCGCCCCGTACACCCGGCCCCGCATCAGCGCATCGTCGTCCATGCCGCCCAGCATCCCGGCCACCACCGACAGCAAGACCCCGCCGGTGGCGGCGCGAGACGGTTCTTCGGTGCGTTCTGTACGGGGAGAACCACTGGGGCTACGTTCGGGTACGACGGGACTGGGTCCAGAGGGAGAGCGGGGGACAATGCCGACTTGGCAGGCATGCCTGTGGGGGCTGCTGGGTGTGGGGTTAGTCGAGGTCCATGGTCTCTGGTCGGCCGCGCGGCCCTTCAGAGTCCCGAAGTGGCCATGGGTGGACGGTCGCGGGCGGCCCCAGTTGTGGGGCTATGCCATCGCCATCACCTGCAGATGCGTAATGGGGACGGGCCTGAACGCGGTGTACGCAGCTGCGGACCAGATCGCAGGTCCGCTGGGGGCGTTGACACTGGGTATCGCAGCCCCGCTGATCATCCAGCAGATGGCAACCCAGGGTGACAGTTCCCCGGCCTCACAACCCACTCTCCCTCACACGCCCGGTCTCTCCACCGAGGCACGGCCCGTAACGTCTCCCGGCTCACCGGAGGCAGCGACACAAACCGTGGCAGAGCTTCCGCTTGGGGGCCTTGATGCCCGCTGACAGCACCCGTGTCCTTCAGGCCGCCAAGTACTACCTGGCTGGCAAGCGTCGCCAGGCCCTTCCTCCTCAGCAGACGTTGTGGCACTGGGTGCGCGCCGCCCTCGCCTTCCAACCCGCCCGACCGCTCCCCGCGTCGACGGGCCAGCACCAGGAGCAGCCGCAACGGCAGGAGGCCCCCACCCGCGGTTCACGGCCCCGGCCGGCTCCGAGCACCACCATCTCTGTCCGTCCCGGGCGGACACGAGGCCGGCGGCTCGCCGGGGCGCTGGGAGCCGTCGCTTTGTTGTTCGGCGTCCTGTACAACACCGTAATGTCCCCCGGCACGATCAACGAACACGGGCCCGGACACGGACCGGGTGCCGGCGCGAGCCCGTCGGCAACCTGGCCACTGCCGACATCCGCGCCGCCCTCGACGGGGGCGTCGTCGGCTCCAGAGCCTCCACCGTCACCTCCAGCAGCCGCCTCGCCCGCAAACTCCTCCCAGTACGGCACCCTGCGAGCGACTTCGGCCGACGGCACGATTCCGTACTACAGCCAGGTTCACACTGCGCTCGGTCCCCTGAAAGGCCAGCGAGTCCAGGTGCTCTGTACTGACGTCCGACCCTTTCCGGCGGTCGCAGGAGAGCCACTGGCCGCCACAAGGTCGGCTCTGGTCGTCTTCACCACGCCCGCTGAGTACGCCGTACTCCCCGCCGCCAACATCGAACCGGCCCCCGGCGGCACTCCGTTGTCGCAGATGGCCGACTGCACATCCCGTGACTACGCACCATCGGGAATGGACACTGCGCATCCGGCCGTACTGCGCTGGCAGTGACAGTCGACCGACTTAAGAGGTCGCGCGGGTAGATGTCCCTATCGAAGGCCGAGCAGCTTCTATTGAACGTTGAGAAGCGGTGGTCGTAGGCAGGCCCGCCAACGACCGCCGCGGGAGTCCAACACCGAGTTGGGCAAGATCGTCTTTACGGTGGGCCCACGGACACCACGGCGCTGGAAGCCAGCTGACAACGCGCCGGCTGGCCCACCCTGAGGCCGACCAGCAGGACCTGCTGGCGGCGGTCGGCATCGCCGAGGACCAGGAACTGGTGGCCGCCAAGGCATTGACCGACCAGGAGGGGCAGCAGTTACAGCGGATCGTGCGTCGGAGCAGCACCAACACGGTGCGCTATCGGCGGGCGATGATGCTGCTGGCCTCGGTTGGCGGTAACGCCGGGTTCACGGCCGGGTGATCCGCCTCGGGCGCGAGGCCCCTTCGTTGCCTGCTCGCCCGGCGCGGCGTCACCTTCCAGCGCACCAAGACCTGGAAGGAGTCCACCGACCCCGACTACGACGCCAAGCTCGACCGGATCGAGCACGTCCTGGACCACTTCCCGGATCGCACGTTCGCCTTCGACGAGTTCGGCCCGCTCGGCATCCGGCCCACCGCCGGAAGTTGTTGGGCCGAGCAACGTCGGCCGGCCCGGAACCCGGCGACCTACAAGCGGACCAACGGCGTCACGTACTTCCACGACTGCTACTCGATCGGCGACGACAGCCTGAGGGGCGTCAACCGCCGGCGCAAGGGCACCGCGAACACCCTGGCCGCACTCAGGTCCATCCGGGCTGCCCGCCCCGACGGCGCCCCGGTCTACGTGATCCTGGACAACCTCTCCGCCCACAACGGAAAGAGGATCCTGCGCTGGGCGGCGAACAACAACGTCCACCTGTGCTTCACCCCGACCAACGCCTCCTGGGCCAACCCGATCGAGGCGCAGTTCGGACCGCTGCGGCAGTTCACGCTCGCGAACTCCAACCACCCGAACCACACGGTCCAGACCCGCGCGCTGCACGCCTACCTGAGCTGGCGCAACACCAACGCCCGCCACCCCGACGTTCTCGCGGCCCAACGCAAGGCACGCGCGCGCATCCGCAGCGAGAAGGGCCTGCGCTGGGGCGGCCGACCCGCTCTCGCCGCGTGATCAGGCAACCTGGCGAACGCTCCCGGGCACAGCATCACTCCCGCCGCAGCTCCGCCTGCGCTACTTGAGCAGCCTGAAGCCGGGTTGCCCGACCCAAGCCCGCAAGAACTCCGCCGTGCCCAGCACCATCCACTCGTCGTCCGTGATCCCCAGCACTCCCGGAAGGTCAGCGACGACCGACGCCCGTCCGTCCAGCAGCTCGGCCTTGGCCACACCGCCGATGACGTCCATGACCGCGGCGGTCAGCAGTGCTGTTGCCACGTGGTCGATCCCACCGTTGCAGCAGGCGCTGACATTGACGGCATGGGTCGGCCTGAAGCCGAGGACGGCCTCCACCTCGGGCTCGTCCTCGTGCTCGGCCTCGAAGATGTCCTCGTCACCGATACCCGGCCCCATCAGGTAGACGAGGAAAGGCCGATCCCAGTCCTCGTGCTGCGGATTGAATCCCACCAGAGCCGCGAGCTTGTCATCTACGGAGGTGTGGCCAAGAAGGGGAAGCGGAAACGGCTTTCGCCAGTCCTCCTCTCGGCTGTCCTCGACACCCAGTCGCTCAGCGGGCAGGTTGACGTCGAAGAACCCGGGTCGCTTCTCCTCGAAGCGGGAGGAGAGCCCCACCATCAACGCGCGGAACTCCTGCAGTGAAGCCGGGGAGACGGGCTCCGCCAACTCGATCACCAGCGTCGGACCAGACATGCCGGAAGCCTAGTGTTTTGACCTGCTCCGCCACCGCTCAATTCTTCCGCACCGACTCCATGCGGTCCGAGCACTGCCGCCGCGACCCGGCGAACCTTCCCGGTTGTGACTAGCGGCTGGTGAGCCACCAGGTGAGCAGGGTGAACACACCTGCGCCGGCCCCGTACCCGAGACCGCGGGCGGTGTGCATCGTCGCGGTCCGGAGCAGCCGCTTGCGGTGGCGTCGCCTGTCGCACGGACGGCAGTCACATGTGCCTGCGCTGACGACGGCACGGCTGCGATCGACTCGTTCGCAGGCCCGGTCCCGGCGGAGCTGGTGGTGGTGCATTCTGGTCACGGTGACCTCCTCGCTTGTAGGTGGGGATTGCCTGGCCCGCCGCTCTCTTGGCCTAGGAACCGGGGCGGCGGGCCCATGTGCACTACAGGTCCTTGGACCGACGCTGCTCCCGCTCCCGGTCGAGCCTGTGCGGCAGCTCGATCGGCAGGCCGCGAAGAACCCCGACGGTCGTCGCGAGGGGGACGGTGACGTGCACGCTGAGACGTCCGGCGATCGTGAGGGCGACCAGGGTGGCGATCACGGAGCCCGTCACGGCGTTGGCGAGCGCGGAAGTGGACGCCGCGGCCTTGAGGACCAGCGCGAGGAGGTCCAGCCCCGGCCAGTCGCGAGACGACTGGCCGGGAACCCAGGTGGTGCACGCCCGCTTCCTGCCGGCGCAAGCACGGGCCTCGGCCTTGGTTTCGGCCGCCGCCCGGGCCTGGAGCATGCTCAGGCGCTTGGCCGCCTGCGCTTCGTCCTCGCTGTAGGCGCTCTGGAGTGCGTGGTAGGTGTTCGTCAGGGTGTCGGTGATCTGTCCCGAGTGGTCCAGCGGGTCGTCGTGCCTCATGCCGTCGCCTTCTTCTCCAGGTAGGCCAGGACCGTCTCCGGCTTGTTCTGGTCCTTGTCGATGATCTTGCGAAGCTTCGCGCTCGCGCGGGACAGGCGGGCGCGAAGCGCGCTCGGCTTGATGCCCAGGACCCTCGCGGCCTCTTCCCGGTCCATCCGCGCCACGTGGACGAGGACGAACACCTCGCGCAGCTTCTGCGGAAGCCGGTTGACGAGGCCGAGGACGTACCGCTCGCCCTCGCGCAGTTCGAGGGCTTCCGCCGGCCCCGTCATGTGGGCGAGCGAGGTGTATGCGGCGGCGCCGACGGCATCGGGAAGGTCGGCGGGCTCCACCGGATGTCCCCACAAACGGCGGCGGCGCTTTCGGTGGTAGTCGCGGGCACCGTTGAAGGCGGCCGTGAGCAGGTACCCCGACGGGTGGGGCACCGGTCCCTCCCGCTGCGCTTTGAAGAGCGCGACGAACGCGTCGTCGGTCACGGCTTCGCTGTCCAGTCCGTGGTCGCCGTACAACAGTTCGACCCGAGCTCTGACGATCGGGTACCACTTCCTGAAGAAGTCCTCTGGCGAGCAGAGAGCGTCTTCCTCCATGAGTCATTGCCTCTTCGCTCTACGGGGCCCGCAGGCCGATCGTGTCTACAGAGCGTTAGGCGCCCGAACGGGCATCAGCGTTACATCCACCGCGTAGGAAGCACAGTCAGGCGCCAGGGCTTCGGTGGCTGCGGCCCGAACCGACCACCTCAGCAGGCGACTGGACCAACTACGCCGCCCAGGTCAGCCATCGCATCAACCATCCCCACCGACCCGGAGACGATGACCATGCCCCTCGATGACCAGCACATCTGGGCGCCCCGCCGACCAACGACCGCCCCGCGGCGGCGGCCGGGCGCCCCGCCCCGCCCCAAACCCCGTGACCGGTTGGCGGCCGCGGTGCCGGCCCCCGCGGCGGCGGCGAAGGTGGCGGGTCGGCCTGCCCAGCCGGCGCACTCGGCGTCGAAGGGTGCACGGAGTTCCTCCAGCCGCGGTGCGGCCGTCGCCCAGGCGCGGGCGAGGCCCGGGATCGCGTCCGGGGGACGAAGTAGGGGACGTGCAGGCGCCAGGGCGAGGGGTCGTCGGGGAAGCCAGCTGTCGGCGCGGGGCCGTCGGCCGGGGGCTCGGGGACGACGGCGCCGAGGAAGCGGTCGAGGGGCGACAGCAGATCGGGGGCCGCCGCGGGCCTGGTGTCCGCCCAGGCGGCGGCCAGGCGCCAGTGAAAGCTGTAGGAGCCGGTGGTCCCGAAGAACTCATACCGGGCGCGGGCGCACCAGGACGACTCCGACGGCCACACCCAGCCGCCGGGCTGGGCGGCGGCGAGGGCGCCCGGATCCGCATCGCTCCAGGGGACGGGGAACGCTGTGTCGTCCAGCACGTGCAGGCGCTCGTCCGCTGGCATCCGGGCCGGCCGGTTCCAGTCGGCCATGACCTGACCCCGCCGTACCGGCCCGGCCTCGAGGATCCGCAGGCTCCCTCCGCTACCGCGACGTGTGGACCGGGGCGGCCTACGATCGGAAGAGGCATGTGTGCTGGTCGACTTGAGAGTGCTCCCGGTGGAGCCGGGGCTCTTTGTCACCGGCCCGAAGCCGTGCTGACGTCGTCGGGCGCCGCCGTCGCGTCCCGTACCCGTCCAGGTTTCCGCGACGAGGATCGGAGTCCGCCATGGCACCGCATTTCGACGTCAACGTCATCATCGTCGGGCAGGACACGTTCACGCCCGCCAAGGTGCAGCAGGTCAACGACGCGGTCGGGGTGATGAAGGTGATCTTCGCCGCGTTGGGACCCGAGGTCGGCACGGTCAGGAACTTCAACATCCCATCCGCGGCCGCGGGCAGGCTGACGGTCATCCGGAGCCATGCCGATGCGATCGCCCTCGCCAACGGGTGGTCGGTCAAGAACGACGCACTCGACCTCTTCGTGGTCCGCCTGATCACCGGTCCGACGTTCGTCGGCCTTTCGCCACAGCCGGGCGACTGCCGGAAGAACAAGACGAAGGCCCCGGCCCTACGGGCACCGGTCGTCACGATCCAGGAAGAGTTCACGGACCAGTCGGGCAACACCTTCGCCCATGAGGTCGGCCACTTCCTCGGCCTGCCGCACTGCGCCGTGAACCCGTCGCTGTGCGCCGGTGCCCCCTCGGACTTCATGGATGCGGTCTCGGCCTCCAACACCGGTGTCACGGCCGCGCAGGCCGCCCTGATGAAGCGCCACTGTCTGGTCAGGCCGTAGGGAACGTCGAGAGATGGTGAATGCGCCATGACCGAGAACATCGACCAGCTGCTCGGCACGGTTGACGGTCTGGATCCCGCCCTTCTGACGTCCCTCGACGACGCCGACCGCGGGGACCTCCTCTCCCGCGCGCTCTCCGCCGACGACCCGGACCGGCCCCGGGCGATGGCCCTGCTGGCCCGCGCCGACCCGAGCCCCGACGGCCCCCTCGCCCAGGCGGTCCAGCAGGCGGTCACGGATGCTGACCCCTTCGTTGCCGCCGCAGGGCTCTCACTGGCCGCCTGCCTCGGCAACGGCGCGGTGCCGGTCGTCCAGGGAGCGGCGTCCTCCGCCGACCCGGTGACCGCCCTCACCGCCTGGGGTACGCTCCAGCAGATCGCCCGGTCCGACGTACTGGACGACCTCCGCCAGCTCGCGCCGCCGCCCGGTGACGCGGTGGGTGACCAGGCGGCCTTCGCACTGTCGGTCATCGCGTCCCGGGCCGGACTGACCGGCTTCGAGCTCACCCCGCCGGACGAGACCGCCATCCGCGCCATCGACCCCGGCGCCCAGCCCCTGTCGCCGATCACCGCGTCGGCGCCGACGGACGACGACTTCGCCCTGCTCAGGACGCTGACGGAGGGTGAGCTGTACCTGATGAGCCCAGCGCAGCGGGCGTCCCTCGCGATCGACTGCGGCGAGCACCTGCTCCTCTGCATCGACCCCGACATCCAGGACGGCCTGCCGGACACCCTGCTGCAGGCTCCGGCCCTGGCCGGCCTGGTCGCCGTCCGAGACCAGACGGAGACGTCCTATAGCGTGCGCCACCTGGTCCTCACCCAGCCCGACGGAGCAGGCAGCATCCACGTCCTGCTCTGCGACCCGGGCGGGGCTCAGGCCTTCTACGGGCCCAACCGCGCCGTGCAGATCGCCGACGGTACGGTCACCTTCCCGCTGTTCGCCGTGGACGGACCCGGGGTCGGCCCGATCGCCCTCACGGTGACCGCCTCGACGGCCGGCGTGAGCCTCGGCGGAGACCTGGTGGTCCTGGACGACATCCTGACCGACCGGCTCGATCCCGAGGCCGACTGAGGTCACCCGCCGACAGGGGCACCCGCGTCCGGTTGCAGGTGGCGGTCGGCTGCGAAACCCTTGGGAGTGAGGCCTGTTGGGCCCATTGCGATTGTCGGCCGCGCGCTACGGCGCTGCAGCCGCAATCACCTCCTGCACCCGCGAATTCCGCCGCACAGGGTCGCCGCGGGCGGTGTCCCCTCGACGATCCGCCGAGCGACGACTGACGTTCATGCTCGCCGCCGCGTAGAAGGAGACGGCCAGTGCGATCGTCGACCAAGGACCGCGCCCTCCCGCAGGCGGCTGCCAGAGGCCCGAAGCCTTGGAGCGCATAAGATGCCTGAAATCCGCGTAGACAGCAGCAGCCTCACCTACCCGCAGTTCGTGATCCTCGGGCACGGCTCCGAGGTCATCAACGGGGCGGCCGCACCAACGGTCTCCCTGGAACCCGGGGTCTACGGCATCGAGCAGGTGCCCGGCAGGCCGGCGAGCTTCCAGTTCGAGGTGTCCCAAGACGGGACAGTCGAATTCGACGCGGCCTTCGACGGATTCCTCGAAGGCCGCGGGACGACCACCCTCGTGCTGCGCGGCTTCGCGGCCACGATCGACGGACGCGCCCTGTCGCATGATCTGAACCCGTTCATCACGGGCGGTATGGCAACGCTGTCGCGGGATTCGGCACACGACCTCCAACTGTTGCCTGCACCGTCCTACATGTTCCTCCTTGCCAGAGGAATGGCGGACTTCGGGTTTGCCGTGGCTGCCGACGGCCGGATTGTGGTGGATCCGGTTTATGCGGGGTTTACCGAGGTCGTTGGCCGGTCGGTGGTGATTCACGGGTTCAAAGTGACGATCGATGCGCGGGAATTGTCACACGACCTGAGCCCAGAGCTGCTGAACTGGTCGGCCGGACCACTGCCCCGTGCCGAAGCACACGAGCTGACGTTGATCCCGTCGCAGCAATACCTCTTTTTCCTCGCCCGCGGGATGGCCGACTTCCAGTTCGCAGTTGCCGTCGACGGAAGGATCGTCGTTGATCCATCCTTCGCAGGATTTGCGGACGCGACAGGCAGGACGCTGACGATCCACGGATACAAGGTAACCATCGACGCGCGGGAACTGTCACACGACCTGAACCCAGAGCTGCTGAACTGGTCGACCGGACCGCTGCCCCGTGCCGAAGCACACGAGCTGACCTTGATCCCGTCGCAGCAATACCTCTTCTTCCTCGCCCGCGGAATGGCCGACTTCCAGTTCGCAGTTGCCGTCGACGGAAGGATCGTCGTTGATCCATCCTTCGCAGGATTTGCGGACGCGACGGGCAGGACGCTGACGATCCACGGATACAAGGTAACCATCGACGCGCGGGAACTGTCACACGATCTCAACCCGGAGCTGCTGAACTGGTCAGCCGGCCCACTCTCCCGCACCGAAGCACACG
>NZ_JAGIYX010000042.1:0-16125 GCF_017813315.1 Kitasatospora sp. RG8 | reverse complement strand
AATGGCCGACTTCCGCTTCGCAGTTACGGCTGACGGGCGGATCGTTGTCGACCCTGCCTTTGCGGGCTTCGCCGAAGCGGCAGGCAGGACACTCACGATCCACGGATACAAGGTAACCATCGATGCACGGGAACTGTCACACGACCTGAACCCAGAGCTGCTGAACTGGTCAGCCGGCCCACTCTCCCGCACCGAAGCACACGAGCTGACCTTGATCCCGTCGCAGCAATACCTCTTCTTCCTCGCCCGCGGAATGGCCGACTTCCAGTTCGCACTTGCCGTCGATGGAAGGATCATTGTTGATCCATCCTTTGCGGGATTTGCGGACGCGGCGGGCAGGACGCTGACGATCCACGGATACAAGGTAACCATCGACGCGCGGGAACTGTCACACGATCTCAACCCGGAGCTGCTGAACTGGTCAGCCGGCCCACTCTCCCGCACCGAAGCACACGAGCTGACCTTGATCCCGTCGCAGCAATACCTGTTCTTCCTCGCCCGCGGGATGGCCGACTTCCGCTTCGCAGTTACGGCTGACGGGCGGATCGTTGTCGACCCTGCCTTTGCGGGCTTCGCCGAAGCGGCAGGCAGGACACTCACGATTCACGGATACAAGGTAACCATCGACGCGCGGGAACTGTCACACGACCTGAACCCAGAGCTGCTGAACTGGTCAGCCGGCCCACTCTCCCGCACCGAAGCACACGAGCTGACCTTGATCCCGTCGCAGCAATACCTGTTCTTCCTCGCCCGCGGAATGGCCGACTTCCAGTTCGCAGTTGCCGTCGACGGAAGGATCATTGTTGATCCATCCTTTGCGGGATTTGCGGACGCGGCGGGCAGGACACTGACGATCCACGGATTCAAGGTAACCATCGATGCACGGGAACTGTCACACGACCTGAACCCGGAGCTGCTGAACTGGTCAGCCGGCCCGCTGTCCCGCACCGAAGTACACGAGCTGACGTTAATTCCATCGCAGCAGTACCTGTTCTTCCTGGCGCGCGGGATGGCCGACTTCCAGTTCGCCCTCACCCCCCGGGGCCGGGTCGTTCTCGATCCCGCTTCCGCCGGCTTCGCCAGGGCGTCCTGGCGCACGCTGACCATCGCCGGATACCGGCTCACCATTGACGGGCGGGCGCTTCCCCACGACCTGACGCCCGAGCTCCTCGGGTCGACTGAAGGTCCCCTCTCGCGTACCACCACGCACGAGCTCACGCTTATTCCGTCCGCCCAGTACGTGCTCATGGCCACCAGGGTGCCCGGTGTCGTCTTCCAGTTCAGGCTGGGTCCCGATGGCACGATCACCCAGGTCGACTCGCCCGGAGGGCTGGTCATCACGCTCTCCGCCGTGGCCGTCCAGCGGGAGAGCGCGTTCGAGCTTCGCCGCGCGCTCGACGCCGCCCGGCTGGAGTACGACATCAAACTGCTGGACGCGGACGCGAGGGCCGTTTCGCTGGAGCGGATCCGTGCCTGGGTGGCGACCAACCCGGAAACGGACCTGCCGCTGTTCGGTTCCGCCCTGTCCGTGCAGTTCAGCGCCGAAAGGGACCAGGACAGACGGTTGCAGGAACTGGCGAAGCTGCGTGCGGACCTCGACGCCGCCGCACAGCGGCTCACCGAATCGCTCGATGCGGAGGCCCCGCTGTTCGGCCCGCGGACGTCCGTGCCCATCGCCCTACTTCCGGTGCGGATCGAGACGAAGTGGTCCACCGACCGGCGCAGCATCAAGGCGCGCGTCTACCCGGACGACATCCACGTCGACTCCTTCGAGCCGCGGCTGACCTCCGCGGAGCTCGACGCGGCCCGGAAGTACTGGGCGGCACCCGGTGAGCCCGCATGGCAGGACCTGCTCCGCGTGGTCAGCGCCCCCCGGGCTGCGTGGGCCACCCGTGCCGCGCGCCCGGGGGCCGCGACCGCTCCGCAGCTGCGCGACCCCCGGATCCGGCGCGCTCCCCAGGTCACGACGCTGCCGCATCACTGGCGCTTCCTCGGGCTCGTCGACGGGCGGGTGGTCGTCGACCAACCGGGCGTGGCGATCCCCGATCCGCTACCGCTCGGTCTGCTCGCCGCGGACGAGGCGGCGCCCGACCACCAACACGCCGAGTGGGCGGTCGAATTCGACGTCGCGGTGGGCGCCGGGATGGCCGCGGAGCTGGTTCTGCCCGTCGGCTTCGACCACTTGGACCAGCTCTTCGTCATCGGGGTCAGCGATCTGGAGCCCGAGGCCGGCGCCCAGCGGCTGGGCCAGTGCCTGCAGGGCCACGTCTTCAGCGACGGGTTCGGCTTCCTGCCGGTGGGGACGCCGACGAACAACACGCCCGACTCCCGCTCGGCGTGGTCCTCGCGGCCGACGCCGATGCCCCCCGGCCCGTCGCCGACGCTGCTGAAGGGGACGGACGCGGCCCGCCTCGCGGACGCGCTCGGCCTGGGCGACGCGGGCTTCCTCGGCGAGTGCACGGGGGCCGCGCAGGACGGCGACGGCGCGATCGCCGCGCTGTCGCTCCTGAGCTGGTGGTCTCTGGTCTATGAGTTCCAGAGCGAGGCGGTCCTGGCGGACGACGATCCCACGGGCGCAGGTCTCAGGGACCGCCACGCCCGGTGGTTGAAGATCAGGAACCACCTCGCCGACCACGTGCGCAGCCGCGGTCCGCTGCCGACCGTTCGGGTCGGGCGGCAGCCGTACGGAGTCCTCCCGGTGACGGCGCTGGACGAGTGGGTGCCGGCCGACCCGGACGGGGCCGACGCCCTGATCGCACCCTGGTTGCAGCGGCTGCGGCACCACTGGCGTGCCGCGCTGACCCCGGGCTGGGTCCCGCGGGTGACCGACGGCACCCCGGCCGACTGGATCGCGGCCGACATCCTCGCCCGGCTGCCGGTGTCGAACGACATCGTCATCCGGCGTGAACTCACCTCCAAGGGAGGGCACGAGAAGTTCGACGGCATCAGCCTGCGCGCACCCGGCCCGACGGTGGCGCTCGGCGGGATCCGGTCCGGGTTGCGGTGGGCGATTCCGTCCGAGCTCATCAGCAACCTCGCCTGGACGTCCGACACGACGCCGCCGGACTACACCCTCGTCCCGCAGCGGCTCGCGCCGAACGCCGACAAGTACGCGGCCCTGTTCGCCGACAGCCGTCGGCGCCTCGCCGACGCGGTCGGGCTGCTCAGGGGCGAGCTGACGCAGGAGCAGTTCCTCGCGCGCTGGCCGATGACCGCGGACGGGGACCCCGCCAGGCCGCCGACGATCTTCGGCCAATTCACCTTCGGGAACCCGCAGGGGCCCACGGACCTGGTCCCGCTGATGGTGAACGCCGACAGCCGGGACGTGTTCGTGACCACCCATGACGGCCCCACCGGCGACGTGTCCGACCTCGCCTACAACATCCCGTTCGCCGTCGACCTGCTGATCTCCCGGCGGCTCTCGGGCACGGCCTCCGAACAGGAGTTGGCCGACCAGCTGGTGGCCGCCCGCTCCGGACTTCCGGCGGCCGACACTCTGCTGGCCGGGCTGAAGGCGCTCGCGGACGTCCCGGCGGACGGATACCTGCCGCTCGCCTTCGAGTTGCTGGACGTCTGCTCCCACCGGTGGGACGCCTGGGCCACCTCGCTGGCCAGCCGGCGGCTCAGCGAGACCCGGGCGGCCGGCGTGCGCGGCGTCCGGCTCGGCGGGTACGGCTGGGTGGAGAACCTCTACCCCGGCACGGAGCGGCCGTCGGACGGCTTCATCCACGCGCCCTCGCTGCACCACGCCGCGACCGCCGCCGTGCTGCGGTCGGGCTTCCTCGCCCACCGGGGCGAGCCCGCGACCGCGGGCGACGGCGCCACCCCGCACAACAACGACACCCTGCCCACCAACGGCACCCCGCCCGCCGACGGCTCGGCCTCGCCGTTCGCCGTCGACCTGACGTCCCGGCGGGCGAGGACCGCCCGCTGGCTGCTCGGCGGCGTCCGCCGCGGCCAGAACCTGGGCGCGCTGCTCGGGTACCGGTTCGAGCGGGCGCTGCACGAGGCGGGGCTGGACCCGCAGAAGGACGCCTTCCGCCGGGCGTTCCCCACGCCCGTCGCCCCGGAGCCCGCGACCGGGACGCCCCGCCCCGACCTGTGGAAGCACAGCTCCGAGGCGATCGCCGCACGGAACGTGGTGGACGGGATCGCGCTTGCCCGGGCGCACGGCGCGGGCACGGTGGACACGGTGCTCTCCGGCAAGGGCTTCCCGGCTGCCGACCCGGGCACGCGGCCGCTGCTGGACGACCTGGTGCAGGCGCTCGACGCGGTCAGCGACCTGCTGCTGGCCGAGAGCGTCCACCAGCTGGTCGGCGGCAACCCGATGCGCGCCGGTCTCGCCGCCGACACGCTGGGCAGCGGCGAGCAGGTGCCGGACCGGATCGACGTCCTGCGCACCCCTCACCGTGGGCGGGCCGTGACCCACCGGATCGCGGCCGTGCTGCCGCGCGACCCGGCGCGACCCGCGGGCTGGGGAACCGACGCCTTCTCGGCACTCGAACCGCGGGTCGACGCCTGGGTCGCCGACCTGCTCGGACCGGCCGCCGACTGGAAGCTGTCCGGCACGGTCGCGGACGGGCCGTCCCCGCGGCTTTTTGCCGTGACGCTCGACCAGGTGGGGTTCAGCGCGCTCGGACTCGTACTGGACGTCTCCGGCACCGTGCACCGGCGGCTGCGGGCCAGGATCCGCGAGCTGAGCGGGGCACCGGGCACGGAGGTCGGGTTCGACCGGGGATGGGACGAACTGCGGGCGGTGGCCGGCCGGATCCAGGGCCTGCTGCTCGGCGCCGGTCCGCTGCTGCCGTCCCACCTGCTCGACGACCAGGCTGCGCCGGATCCGGGGGCGCCCGCGGGCCAGGCGGTACCGGGATTGGAGCAAGTGCGCTCCCGGGTGGCCGAGTTCGTCGCGAATGTCCGCACCCCCGACCAGCGGGACGCGCTGGGGATAGAGGGCGACCCGGCCCGGCTCGGCGCGCTGACGGCGGACTCGACCGTCCCCGGGTGGCTCGGTGAGGTCACGCGGGTGCTGGCGGAGTTCCTCGGGACCGGAATCCCGTTGACACCGCTGCTGTCCGGCACCGCGCTGCCACCGCCGGCGGACGGCGTGTCGGGCGCGGCGGTGGCCGACTGGTTGCGCCGGTTCGCCAAGGTCCGTCCCACCGTGCGGACCTGGTACGAGACCCTGCTGCTGGCGGAGGGCCGGGCCGGCCGGGCGAGCCGGCTGTCCGCGTCGCAGCTGCCGGCGGACGGCGCCTGGATCGGCGGCCCCTTCGACCCGCTCACGCGGCCGTCGGCCCGGCGGCACCTGGTCTGCCACACCGCCGCCGGCCTGCCGGACGGCGGGCCGGTCGCGGGGATGGTGTTCGACGAGTGGGTCGAGGTGCTCCCGGGCGCGGACGCCCTGGCCGCCGAACGGACGCGGGCGGATGGCGTCCCGGCGGAGTCGGAGCTGACCGGGGTGTCGTTCCACTTCGACCGGCCCGACGCCAAGGCGCCGCAGGCGGTGCTGATCGCCGTGCCGCCCGACACCACCCGCGGCTGGACGGCGGACGGTCTCGCGCTGGTCGTGCGGGACACCCTCGAACTGGCCAAGATGCGCGCGGTCGACCTCGCCGACCTTCCGCTGATGGACGACATCCTCCCGGCCTCCCGGGTGAGCGACTTCGGCCCCACGGCGCTGGCGGCCGCGATCAGGCAGTTCTGGATCGACCTGGCGGAGGACTGACCGATGCCCCGGACGCACTTCGAGCAGAGCGGGTTCTTCCGGTTCCGGCTGGAGCCGCTGTCGCGTACCGACGAGGTGGCGACGGGCCTCGCGGCCCGGGTCCACGATCCCGCGTGGGCGCTCACCCGCCAGTGGCAGTTCGGGGAATTCGCCGGGCAGGACGCCGGCTCGCCCGTCCTGGCCACGGTCAGCGGGCGCAGCACCCCGATCTCGGCGTGGCGCCCGGCCGTCCCGGCGGGCGTGCAGGAGGTGCACCCGTGGGTGGCGTACGACCCGGCCTCGGGCCCCCTCGACACCCTGGTGGAGTCGGAGGGCGCCACCGACCCGGACGAGTACACCCGGGTGGAGGGCGGGGCCCAGTTCGTGCGGCTCCTGGACGAGGCGGGGCTCTCGTCCGCGCTGCCGCAGGTCCTCGCCGTGTACCGCTTCGACCCGATGCCGTCCGGGCCGACCGGTCTGGTCACGCTCCTCGCACCCCGGGTACCCGACGCCGGCAGGCTGGCCGCGGACCTGGCCGGCGGCGCGCTGCGGGTGGACGGGCTCGCCGCCGTCGGCGCGCGCTGGCTGGCCTGGTGGCGGGGCATCGCACCGGTCGACGCCCCGGACACGTTCGATCCGCACCGCTTCGAGCACCGGGCCGACTTCAGTTGCGGCACCAGGGTCTTCCACGCCGAGGAGTACCTCGGCGACGGCCTGGACTGGTTCAGCGTCGACCTGGACCCGGGCGCCCGGTCGGCGGACCCGGCGCCGGACCGGCCGTTCAGCCGCGAGGTGGTCCCCGCGACCGTGCGCTTCGGCGGGATACCGGCCGACCGGTTCTGGGAGATGGAGGACGCACAGGTCGACTTCGGCGCGGCCGAGGTGTCCGCGCTCGACACCGGTCGGCTGCTGGTGATCGCGTTCGGCGAGGTCTACGGGAACGACTGGTTCCTCTTCCCGCTGGAGGTGCCGGTCGGTTCGCTGACGACGCTCGACGGGATCGTGGTGACCGACTCGTTCGGCGGCACCCGGACGGTGAAGCGGGCCGGCGACGCGGACGCGGGCTGGAACCTGTTCACGGTCACCGGCGCCGACGACGGCCTGCTGGTCCTGCCCTCGGGGCAGGGCGCGGTGGGCGAGCGGCTGGAGACGGTGGCGCTCGCCCGTGACGAGCTGGCGAACCTTGCGTGGGCGATCGAGAGGTCGGTCACCGACTCCCGCGGCGAGCTCGTCGACCGCCGGGAGCGCTGGCTGCGCAACGCGCCGGAGAGCCCGCCGTCCAGCGGGATCGGCTCCTACGGGGTGCAGACCGTGGTGCCGGACTACTGGCTGCCGCTGGTGCCGCAGGCGCTCACCACGGCGTCGATCCGGTTCGTCCTGGTGCCGCTGGAACAGCCCGGGGCGAGCTCGCAGACGCTCGGCCGGCTGCTCCGGATGGACCAGTGGGTGCACGAGGAGGAGGTCCCGCGCGAAGGGGCCGAGGTGACCCGCAGCCCGGTGCTGGCGCGCTGGTTCGACGGCTCCTGGCACCCGTGGGTCCGGCGGGAGAAGAACCCCGGCGGCGGCGAGAGCTCCAGCGGGCTGCTCTTCGACATCGTCCGGCCCTCGGAGACCTGGCCCTGACGGGCGCTGGGCCCGCCGGGCCGTCGGGCCGTCGGGCCCAGCCGTTCAGGCGTTGGGCCGGGCCCGCGGGTCCGCTCAGCCTCCCATCCGCTTCGTCTCATCCGCTTCGTCTCAGCTCAGCCGCTCAGCCGATCATCCGATTCGCCGAGAACGCCAACTGGAACGGCTGCTGGAAGACGATCCGCGCGAAGTCCGCCGCGTCCAGGCCCTCCCACTTGGGCGGGTCGGCCGGCCCGGGGAGCGCGGGCGGCTTGCCGTCGACGACCCGCGGGACCACGAAGCCGTTGACCGTCGGCACCTCGTCCCAGGTCAGATCGGCCCAGGACGTGAACGGCGGCGACTGGGCGGTCCGCAGGTCGAAGCCGAAATGAACCCCGCGCATGGGCTCGCGCATCACGAACATCCAGTGCTCGGCCACCGCCTGCGCGGCCGTCAGAGCGGAGAAGCCGTACAGGTTGGTGCGCTCGTCCACCGGCAGCACGAACGAGGGCTCCTTCCACTGCACGTCCGGGCCCTCGACGGTGCGATCCACCGACTTCGCGGCGAGCACGACCGTGCCCGGGTAGCGGCGCAGCACCTCGCCGCGGATCAGCAGCACCAACAGGTCGTCGCCCTGCTGGGGGTCGTGCTCCCCGAGTGCGTCCCCGGCCGCCCAGCGGGCGATCTCGCCGTACCCGGGCCGGGCGCCGCCCGGCGGCCAGAACCGCGAGAACGGCGTGCCCGCCTCGTCGGTCGGGTACTCCCGCCAGCGCAGTTCGCGGTTGAACTCCTGGTTCAGACCGACCAGCAGGGCCTCCACGAACGCCGGGTTGGGCTCCAGCAGAGTGGAGGCCTCGTCCGGGAAGGCGGAGACGCCCGGGACCGCCCACTCCGGCCACCGGCTCACCAGCTCCGCCGCGATCGGGAACCCGAACTCCGGGTGCGCCATGATCGGGCGCAGCGGCCGTGCGTCCGCCTCGCTGCGGCCCCCCATCACCGCGGGACCGAGCAGCGAGCCCATCCGGTCCAGCTGCCGGGGAACCGGCCGGACGCCGTCCCGGACCTCGTCGATGAGCGCCCGGGCGGTCGACCCCAGGTCGGCCGCGGCGAACAGCGGCGCCGCGAAGGGCTCGGCGCTGATCATCCGGTGGACCCCGCGTACCAGGGCCGGCTGCGACATCGAGCGCGGGCCGCGGTCGGTCGCCACGTCCTGCATCTTCGCGAACAGGGCCTCGAACTTCTCCCGGGGGTTCCCGAACTCCGGGAACAGCCGGCCGACGCCCTCCGCCAGGTAGTCGACGGCGACCAGCCACATCGTGAAGACGAACTCGCTGAGGGTCTGGGAGGCGAACACGGCCGACGGGTCGCCGATGACGGTCGACGTGGCCATCGGCCCCTGCACCACCGCCACGGGCGGGGGCAGCTGCGCCTGCTCCACACCGGCGAGCCACATCGACGGCAGGGAGGTCTTCGTCGCCTTCAGCGCCCCGTCGACGAACGCGTCGGTGGTGAGCACGCCGGCGGCCACGTTCTGCGCCACCCGTCCGGTCCGGCGCCGAAGCGCCCCTCCGCGGCGGGTCAGCCGGACGAACGCCGACGAGGCGACGCCGTTCGGAACGGCGGAGGGCGCCAGGACGTCCGCCAGCGTGCGGTTCCCCACCCCGGAGCCGACGGCCGCCAGCGCGCCGCGCGCCACCCCGGAGCGGTCGTCGGCCAACCCACCACGCCCCACCCCGGAGCCGAACACGTCCCGGTAGGGCGAGAGTTCCGTCAGCGCGGCCGCGTCCATCCCGCCGAGGTGCTTGTCCTGGGCCGCCCGCGCGCTCTCGGCGGCCAGCTCCGCCGCCGCGAGCGCCCGGTTGGCCTCGGTGACCGCGCCGATCTGCTCCCAGGCGCGGGCCATCAGGAACTCCTGTTCCAGCTGGACGTACCGGGCGCCGAGGGCCGCCGCGATGCGGTACTTCACCCGCGTGTTCAGCCGGTTCATCCAGCCGTCCGCGGGCACCGTCTGCACGCCGGTGTGGTGGCTGCCGTACAGCGGAGGGGCGACGGTCTTCTCGTCGCGGTCCGGAGGGGCTCCGACCTGCGCGGGGCTGTGCCGCAGCCCAGGCGCGTCCAGCTGCCCGGTGAGGAGTTCGCGGAAGCGGAACATGCTCGCCGCATCGCTCCACACCTCGTCGGCGGTGTCGGTGCCGGGCACCCGCAGGGCGCCGTGCACGGGGACGGTGAGCCGCTCGGGGGCGACGTCCTCGAGCAGGTCCCGGAGCGGCCACGGGTGCCGGACGTCGACCGTGCGGCTGCCGAAGCCGGGCAGGTCCCGGCTCGCGACGGGCTCGACCCTGCGGGCGAGGTCCTCGAAGGAGCCCTCGTCCCCGGTGCGGAACCGCCAGGAGTGGTAGACCGGCAGCCTGGCCTGCGACTGCCCCGCCGTCCACGCCGGCGCGGCCCCGTCGGCCGGCGGGTCGGCGCCGAGCCCGGCGGCGGCGCCGGCCTTGGTGGCCGGCACCACGCAGGCCAGCCAGCCCTTGTCGGGCTCCAGTTCGCGCGGGCAGATCAGCCGGGAGACGACGGTGTCCACGCCGCTGCGGACGTCCCGGGTGACGGCACCGTCCGGTGTGTCGCCGTCCTCGACCCGGGCCTCGACGTGCACCCACGCCCACGAGTCCGCCAGATCCGGCAGCGCGGTCCCCGGGACTTCGACGACGGGCAGCGGGCTCCCCGGCTGCAGGCCGCCCTCGTCCTCGCGCAGCACCAGCAGCACCAGCCAAGGCAGCCTGCCGGGGCCCGGAAGGCTGAGCAGCCACGGCAGCGAGGCGTCCGAGAACTCGACCTGGGCCAGGTAGTTGGCCACGCCGTTCGGGCAGCCCGCGGGGGGCTCCTGCCGGACCACGGCGGCCTGGTCGAACCCGACGGTGTCGCCCGGCCCGAGCAGCTGGAGGCTCGGACCGGGGCGGTCGGGGAAGGTCTCGCCCGGCTGGTCCTTGAGCGTCCGGGTGATCTTTACCGCCGGGCTGAACGACGGGCGCGCCCCGGTGACCGAGGTGGCGTCGGCCGCGGCACCGAGTGCGACGGAGGAGACGAACCAGCGGTGACTCATCGCAGCAACTCCACCTTCAGCGCGTCGACCGGCCGCTGCGCCGCACGCCAGCGGTCGACCCGCTCGGCCGCACGGACGGGGCGGGCGAAGCCCTCCAGCTCGAACAGGCCGGTGCCCGGCAGCCTGCGCCGGTCGGGCGGCGGCGGCCCGGTGAACCAGTCGGCCTCGACCTTGTAGCCGGTCTCGTAGTTGTCGTTGACGGGGTGCCGGGCGCCGAGCCGGACGTCGGCGTCGGAGAGCAGGGCGCCGCTCGGGAGCTCCTCGAAGCCCTGCCGGGTGAGCTGCTGGTCGTCGGTCAGCTCGAAGACCTCACCGGGGACGAACTGCCCGGTGGTCCGCCCGAAGGTCGGCAGCGGGGCGTCGGTCGCCCGCAAGACGGGGACGATCCGCCAGGTCTGCTCGGGTACGTGGACCCGGTGGAAGCGGGTGATGGCGGTGTCGAGCGGGACGACCTTCTGGCTCGCCCGGAACGTCGCGTCGGGGTACGCGACCTCGCCCTTGGCCAGCGCGGTGTTCGCCTGGTCGGTGAAGCGCAGCGGGGACCGTTCGGCGGGCGGGCGCTCGGCCGCCCACGCGTCCGGCCGGGCCAGGGCGTCCCGCAGCAGGGGCAGCACCTCGTCGGCCTTCGGCGCCACGGCCGGCGGGGCGCCCCACCGCTCGTCGAAGTCGAGCGAGACGTCCCAGAACAGCACCGAGATGCTGCCGGTGCCGAAGGCGTGCCAGGGGGCGGGGCCCTCCAGGGTGAGGTCGAGCCCGACGGCGGCCAGCCGCCTGCCGAAGGCCAGCACGGCGACGCTCGCGTAGACGTGGACGGTGAAGGCGAGACTCGGCTCCCACACGAAGAGCGCGTCCAGGCCGAGGGAGCCCTCCACCCCGCAGCCCGCGATCGTCGCGTCCAGGCTCAGCTTCGCGCCGAACTGCAGCGAATTGGAGGTGAGTGCGAGGTACGCCTCGGCGCGCAGGCGCAGGACTCCGCCGCTGAGGTCCATCGCCAGGCGGCGCAGCGCGGGCACCCCGGGCGGCCGGACGAAGCGCGGATGGAACCCGCCGGCGGACAGCACGAACACGGCCTCCCCGCCGCCGCGGAAGAGCAGGTAGAAGTCCCCGGAGACGGGGAGGCCGACGATCCACGAGCCGGTGAGGCCGGCCAGCACCTCGACCTCCGGCACGCCCGGGTCGACCTTGCCGAACACGTCGGCCTGCAGCCGGATCAGCGGCGCGAGCGGATCGGGCAGGCTGATGGTCAGCCGGCCGAGGAGCAGGGCCCTCACGGGCTCCGGCAGGTCGAGGACGACGGCGGCGGACAGCGCGAGGATCCGGCCGCCCCAGGTGATCCGGACCATCGGGCCGACGACGAACCGGGAGCGCGCCACCGGGAAGCAGGCCTCCAGCGAACCCGCGATCTCGTGGGCGCGGGCGACCGCGTCGCCCGGGAACAGGATGCGGTCGGCGTTGCCGTCCAGGACCAGTGCGCGCAGGTGCTCGTCGTCGACCCGGCGGTTGAAGCCGACCAGGCCGCCGACCGCGTCCAGGGCGAAGCCGAAGCTCAGCTGGATGCCCGGGTACCCGAACTCGGCGCCGAGCAGGACCAGGAACGACAGCGGCCGCCCGCCGACCGGCAGCTGCAGCAGCCCGAAGGCCTGGACGTGCGCGAAACCGAGGTCGGCGTCCAGGGCTCCCGCGTACGCTCCGTCACCGGGCGCGCCGCTCTGCAGGACCGACCCGCCGCCGGAGACCGGTCCGGCGCAGAGCTCGATGCCCATGCCGGCGGGGAAGTCCGCCTGGAGCTGAGTGGGGTCGACGCCGATCCGGTCGGACCGGAGGCGGACCGGGACGTGCAGGCCGAGGCCGTCGATGGCCGCGTTCAGCGGCAGCACGGGCGGCTTCGCGGTGGCCGCGAAGGTCGGCCGCAGCACGATGCCGTCCTTGTCCTCGTCGAGCTCCAGCGCGAAGCCCCGGGTGGAGACGCCCGGCAGGTCCAGGCCCACCGGCAGCGCCAGGCGCGCCCCGCCGTCCTTGAATCGCAGGCCGTCCGTCCGGCTCAGCCGGACGGTGAAGGCGGTCTTCCCGGTGGTCGCGCCGCCGCCGTCGCTCAGGAAGGAGGCGAGCGCGGGCGGGAGGACGGCAGCCTGGAAGCCCTCGACGAGCAGGTCGACGCCGACCGGGGCGGTGGGCGAGGCGGCGAGACTGACGGTGAGGGCGTCCATCGAGATGTGCGGACCGTCGGCCGGGCCGATGCCGAACGGGCCCCGCCGGGCGGTGATCCTCGCCGTCCCGGCCGGTGGCACGGGCGCGGCACCGGGGAAGAACGCCGCCACCCAGGCGTCCTGGGCCGTCCGGATCTCGGCGGTCACCTCCCAGGGGCCGTTGCTGACGGTTTGCTGGAGGGCGGCGCCGGGTGTGACGACGACGTCGATCGTCGGCCCGCTGTCGTTCGGCCCGGGGGACACCGCGACGACGGCGCGGGAGGCGCCGTCCGTCAGCACCAGGGCCAGCCCCCGCGCCGACTTCGCGTCGTGCTGCCAGCCGTGCGCGCGCACGGGCGATCCGGCGTCGGTGACGTCGCCGAACACGTCGCGGAGCAGCGCGAGTAACGCGCTACGGTCGGGAAGGGCCGCCAGCGGCTCCAACAGCTTGTCCTGCAGGGCCGGGTGCTCGCCGGTGAGCCTGGTCAGCCCGGCCAGCGGGTCGCTGAGCGATCGGACGGCCTCGTCGGCCAGGTGCCAGAGCAGGCCGGACACGTTCTCCAGGAGTGTCTTCGGGTCCATTGCCGCTGAACCTTCCCGGCGGTCGGCCGTCCGGGCGCGCGCAGGCCCGGCGCTGCGGCCGTCACTATCCGTGCACTTGAGCCCCCTTCGGTCACCGCGGGTTCCCACCGCTGCCGCCCGGGCCCACCGGCCGTGCGACGGCGAGGCCCCGTGCGACGGGAGGGGCACGTCGTCCTCTTTCGACGGTACGTCCGCGGCCGACGGTGGGCGAGCCAACGGTGGAGGGCCGGGATCGGTTCGGCGACGCCGCCGCCTTGCACATCGGCTCATCGCCTCACTGGGTGATGAGTCACTGCGTGGCGAATCAGTGCGTGACGAGATCGCCCGTCATCGCCATGTCCTCGTACTCCAGCCATGTCCTCGTACTCCAGCCATGTCCTCGTACTCCGGGTTGTGGCAGTGCAACGTGAACGTTCCGGCGTAGTCGGTGAAGCGCACCGCGAGCTCCACCGCCTCCGCCGGGCGGAGGTCGACGGTTTCCTTCCAGCCCGCGTCGTACCGGCCGGGCGAACCACCGTTGCGGGAGAGCACCTGGAAGTGGTCGAGGTGCAGGTGCACGGGGTGGTGGAAGTCGGTGACGAACCGCCAGATCTCCGTGGTGCCCGGGCGGGGCCGGGCGAGCGCGCGGCCGGGGCGGTAGGGCAGACCGGTGATCGTCCGGCCGTCGCCGCCGCTCTGCTGGAACAGGAACGTGCGGGTGGCCACGGCGGCGCCGGGGTCGAGGCGTTCGACGGCGGCGAGTCGGTCCGGCAGTGCGGAGTCGTCCCGCACCGGTTTGGCCGAGACGTCGAAGCGCATCACCTCGGGCCGTCGAGCCGCTCCCGAGCCGGTTGACCAGCCGGACGGCGGTGCCGGGCCGGTAGCGGGCGAAGTCGACGACGAGGTCGAAGCGTTCTGGGTGCCCCGCAGGTACCAGCCCGGCAGAGCCGCCTCGCCCTGACCGGCGCGTTCCCCTCGCTGGATGTCGGCGGCGGCTGAACCGTGGTTCTGGATCACTTTCCCCGTCCACGCCGCCACGACCGGCGACGAGGCGGGCTGTCCGTCGTGCGGAACCGTCTCGACCCGGACGCACAGCAGCTACGTTCGACGGTTGGACGACTGCGCGGCGGGCCGGCGTCGGGTGGTGGTCGAGTTACGGGTCCGCCGGTTCCGCTGCCGTGAACGAGCTTGCCCCCGGACCACGTTCGTCGAGCAGGCGCCGGGGCTACCTTCCGTCACGGGCGGCGGAGCCAGGGCCTGCAGACCGCGCTGCAGCAGCTCGCCCTGGCCCTGGCCAGCCGGGCCGGCTCCCGTCCGGTCAAGACCTTCGTGGTCCCCGTGAGCCGTTCCACGCTCCTGCGGCTGATACGCGCCCTGCCGGATCCGGCGCACGCGGTGCCGCGCGTCCTCGGTCTCGACGAGTTCGCCCTGCGCAGGGGCCACGTCTACGCCACGATCCTGGTCGACATCGAGACCCGCCGCGCAGTCGATCTGCTGCCCGACCACCCAGGGGTGAAGGTCGTTGCCCTGGCGGGCCGACCCGGCGAGCACCGGACCTTCACGGCTGAGGCGGCCTTGCCCACCGGCCGTCGAGATCGAAGGAATCAACTGGTGCATTGAAACCGAGGGCCCATTGTGCAAATACGAACCCACCCAGGACGAGCTTCACAGGCCATTCTGCCTGCGGAATGGTGGGTGGTGCCTCTTCGTCCACCAGTGTGAATAGCCTTGCATCCGGAAGGTCCAGCAATGACAACGCACCTTGATCGCCAGATTGTTGAACCACCAGACTCTGAAAAGAAACCGACGTGACTACCCCAGGACCGTCGTCCCCATGGACGTGATCAAAAAAGAAATCCTCCACAGGGTTACCGCCATCATCAAATCTTGTGAAGATGAACCTTGTTACCTGGACCCCGTTCTGATCCGTGCCGTCTAGGTCCAGACTCACTGGGGTCAGTCCGATAGGCATGAGACGATCCTTTCTGGTACATGCCCTGGTCGTAGCACTGGAACGAGAACCTGACGATCGTATCTCCAAATTCGCCACGCTCATCTAGACACATTCTCACGGAAGTAGACCCGTGGTGTCGCTGGGAATATAAATCATCATCACCAAGAGGGCCAGTTGGGGCGCCCGAATATCGTCACACTCGGCCTGGCGCGGACAGTGTACGAACAACTCGGTGATGCGAGCGCGAAAAGTTCCTTCTCCTAGCATGCGCGTGCACGGTCTTGACGTCCACCGCAGGATGAGGAGCGGGAGATGGAGGAGCGACAGTGGCCGGAGAACGCCATGTGCGCATGACTCATCCCCGACGGTGAGGTTGTCCGAGTGGAGGCGGGCGTCGAAGTCGTACTCGTCGCCACCGGCCCCGCCTCCTCCAGCCGCGCGGCCCTATGGCGCCCGGCCGTGTCCAGGCGGCGGACAAGCCCGAACAGGTGCTGCTCAACAGGCTCGGTCAGGCTCAGGCTGGCACGTCCGCGCGCACCGCCTCCCACCAGGCGCCGTCCAGCACCAGGCCCTGGGGTCGGACCAGCGGTGCGACGGCGAGGAGACGATGTCGCACCGGACCAACGCACGGTGCAGCTGCTCCAGCACTTGCACCACGTAGGCGTCGCGGTCCGCCGTGCCGTGGGCAGCGCGGCGTTGGAGAACACCGCCTTCCGCCAGGCTGGCGGCACCAGTTCGGCGTCGATCCTCCTCCCCGCGCAAGCGGGGGGTCAGCCGGCCGAGATCCGCAACGCACTGTTCGACCTGGGCTCCTCCCCGCACCCGCGCGGGGTTCAGCCGGCGGGCCAGTAGCGTTCCTCGCGGGCACCGAGGCCCGTCTCGCGCCGCCGTTCCGGGAAACGCAAAGAACCCCCGATCCGTGATGGATCGGGGGTTCTCTGTGAATGATTGTTCGGCGGCGTCCTACTCTCCCACAGGGTCCCCCCTGCAGTACCATCGGCGCTGTGAGGCTTAGCTT
>NZ_JAGIYX010000041.1:0-70664 GCF_017813315.1 Kitasatospora sp. RG8 | reverse complement strand
GATGAACAGCGGGTGTTCGGCGTCGTGGGCCTCGGGGGTGTGCTCGGTGGACTGGCGTGCGGTGATCTCGTGCCACCAGACGTCGCGGCCCTGGGTCCAGGCGGTCTCCTGGCCGGTGCGGCGTACCACGAGGACGTGTTCGACGCCGTCGGCCTTGGTCAGCGCCTCGTCGATGGCGGGCTTGAGCGCGGAGGGCTTGCCGCGGCGGTAGCCGCCGTCGGCGGTGATGACCAGCTTGGCCCGGGCGTCCTGGATGCGGGAGGCCACGGCGTCGGCGGAGAAGCCGCCGAAGACCACGGAGTGGGTGGCGCCGATCCGGGCGCAGGCGAGGATCGCGACGACCGCCTCGGCGATCATCGGCAGGTAGACCGCGACCCGGTCGCCCTTGGTGACACCGAGTTCCAGCAGCGCGTTGGCGGCGCGGGAGACCTCGTCCTTGAGCTGGGCGTAGGTGATCGAGCGGCTGTCGCCGGGCTCGCCCTCGAAGTGGATGGCGACGCGGTCGCCGTTGCCGGCCTCGACGTGGCGGTCGACGCAGTTGTAGGCCACGTTGAGGCTGCCGTCGGCGAACCACTTGGCGAACGGCGGGTTGGACCAGTCCAGCGTCTCGGTGGGCTCGACGGCCCAGCTGAGGCGGCGGGCCTGCTCGGCCCAGAAGCCCAGGCGGTCCTCGGAGGCCTGCGCGTACGCGGCCGCGGTGACGTTGGCGGCTGCGGCGAGCTCTGCCGGCGGGGCGAAGCGCCGCTCCTCCTTGAGCAGGTTGGCCAGGCTCTCGTTGCTCAACGCGCACTCCTCATCGAGTCATGATCGGGGTCATTCCCGTGCGTGGGGATTGTCCCGTGTGTCCCAGCGCACAGCTCACCAGGCGAACAGGTCAGTTGACAAGAGGCTCCGGTGAATTGGTGTAGACCTTTGATCGAGATTCGAACGAGATGGCAGAAGGACCGGTCGAGCGGATGGGTGGGCCCGTACCCCTGCCCGCCAGGTGGGGCACGGGCCCGGCCCTCAGGCGGCCAGTCGGGGATCGCCCCCGGTGCCGGTCGCGGTGGCGGCCTCCAGGCCTGTCATGCCGACCTGTTCGATTTTGTTCACCCGCTCGGGCGTGTCGCACGGCGCGGGGCCCGCCGCCGCGGCGTCGAGAGCCTCGACCGGGCTGAACCTGCCGCTCTCCCGATCCAGGACGTAGGCCTGGGCGGTGGCGAAGTCGAAGTACATCCCGACCAGCCGTAGCGTGCCCTCGGCGACCCGGCGCTCCACCGCGGGGTTGGCCAGCAGCTGGTCCAACTGCTGGACCACGTTGGTGATGCAGAGCTGCTCGGCCAGGTCGACCACCGGCTGGGCCGTGAACTCGGCGGGGGCGCGGCGCAGGCGGTCGAGTGAGCCGCGGCCGTTGCGCAGCCAGCGGGTCAATGCGGTCGGTGGCCCCGGCTGCTCGTGGATTCCGTCCAGCAGGGCCTTCATCGCGCCGCAGCCGGAGTGCCCGCAGATCGTGATGGACCGCACCTCCAGCGCCTCGACGGCGTACTGCACCGCGGCGGCCACCGAGTCGTCGGCGGCGCCGGGCTCGAAGGGGGCGGGCACCAGGTTTCCGACGTTGCGCACGGTGAAGAGGTCACCCGGGCCGCTGTTGGTGATCATGCTGGTGACCATCCGCGAGTCCGCGCAGGTCAGGAAGAGCTGGGAGGGCGTCTGACCTTCGCGGGCCAGCCGGGCCAGTTCGGGGCGGATCAGCGGGGCCGTGTGCAGCTGGAACCCGCGCAGGCCGTCCAGCAGCCGGCCGTGCGGATCCTCCTGCTGCTCGATGCAGTGGTGGCCGACCCAGGGCGTCCACGCCCGGCAGCGGTGCGGGCCGGGGGAGCTGCCCGTCCGGATCGTCCCGTCCGGGTCGAGGACCTCGTCGTCCTGGCGTCGCGTCACCATCGACACGCGGCCTCCGGCCGCCTGGTGGCCGGAGCGCCAGCTGTGCAGCGTCTCGTACGCCGCGTGGTCCAGGAAGGAGCCGTCGTGGACGACCGTGACATCGGCGGTGGCGGGGATGTCGGCCAGCGCACGGCTCAGCCGAGGCACCGCGGCGAAGGTGAGCGGGCCGTGCGTCTGCACCGTGACCGAGCCGTCGGGGCCGGCCAGGACGTCCACATGGGCACGGGTCAGGCGGTAGAGCGCGAGCAAGACGGCCGTCGCGGCGCCCAGCGCCACGCCGAGCAGCACGCCGAGCAGCACCACGCCCAGCACCGTGGCGAGGTAGACCGGGAACTCGCGGTGCCGGTGCACCTTGCGGATGTGCGCGAAGCTCACCATCTGCAGGCCGACGACGAGGACCAGGGCGGCGAGCGCGGAGAGCGGGATCTTGCGGAGGCCACCGGTGAGTGCCAGGGCCGCGGCGAGCACCCAGGCGCCGTGCAGGATCGAGGACCACCGGCTCTGCGCACCGGCCCGGACGTTGGCCGTGCTGCGCACCGCGCCCCCGGCGATCGGCAGCCCGCCGAGCAGTCCGCTGATCATGTTGGCGATGCCCTGGCCGCGCAGCTCGCGGTCGAGGTCCCCGGTGCGGTGCGACATCCGGTCGATCGCGACGGCGGAGAGCAGGGACTCCACGCTCGCCACCGCGGTGACGGTCAGCACGGCGGCCAGGATCGCGGCGAGCGGCCCGTGCGGCAGGTCGGGGACGAGGTCGTGCGGCTGCCAGGCGGGCAGTTCGACCCGGGTGAGGTGCAGGCCGAGGGTCATGGAGAGCGCGGTTGCGGTGGCGACGGCCGCCAGCGGGCCCGGCACCTTGGCCAGCCGGGCGCCGAACTCCCCGGCCCTGCCGGGGAGTCGGCCGAGCCGCGGCCAGCCGAGCAGTACGGCGGCGGTGAGCGTTCCGACGGCCAGCGCGGACGGGTGCGGGCCCGCCAGCTGCTTCGGCAGTGCGAGCAGATTGGCCAGCGCCGAGCTCTGCGGGGAGCCTCCGAGGACGACGTGCAGCTGCGCGATGGCGATGGTGAGGCCGATGCCCGCCAGCATGCCGTGCACGATGGCGGGCGAGACGGCCAGTGCTGTGCGGGCCACCCGACGGACGCCGAGCAGGAGTTGGAGCAGCCCGGCGGCGAGGGTGATGGCGCAGGTGGCCTGCCAGCCGTACTGGGTGATCAGGCCGGCGGTGATGACGGTCAGTGCGGCGGAGGGGCCGCTGACCTGGAGGGGGGTGCCGCCGAAGAGGCCGACCACGATCCCGCCGACAGCCGCCGCCGCAAGGCCGGCGGTCAGCGGGGCGCCGGTGGCCAGGGCGATGCCCAGGGAGAAGGGCACGGCGATCAGGAAGACCACCAGGGAGGCGGAGAGATCCTGCGCCCACCGGGCGCGGGAGTGCGGGCCCGGTGGGGCGTGGTCGGTGGTGTCGGAGGCGATGGGTGCGCTGGAGATGTCGAGGGTCATTGTCTTCCCGTCTTTCCGGGGGAACGAACGCAGTCAGGTCCGGTGGTGAGTCCGGTTGTGGGGCTCGGGGGAGCCGGATCGGCTGTCGTGGGTCGCGACGGTGTGGCGGGATGGCGTGGGCGCGGCGGGGAGTGCGGGTGTCACCGGCCGGGCCGTGGACCATCAGCGGGCCTCAGGGAGGCAAGGGACGGCCATGCCTCTGAGAGGACCATCAAGACTCGGTAAACCGAGAGTAATGAAAGCTTTGCACAGCGTCATCTCGAACGGTAGGGCCGAAGCCCTTCATTCACCCCATTGGGTGGTAGTCGAACTGACGGGAATCTGCTGACACCGGCCGGAGCGGACGGGGGCGGTCCGGGTGCGGCCCGGGACCGGTATCGCGCGCGCAGAAACGGGCTGCGGCCTCCCTCCAGGTGGAGGAAGGCCGCAGCCCGTCCGGTGACTCGCGCGGCGGCGTCCGCCGTCAGTGGTGCGCGCCGGCCGTGGCGGGCTGCTCGCCGCCGAGCACGAACCCGTGGTCCACCTGGGTGGCGAGGTCGATGCCGACCTTGGCGTTGGCCCAGCTCTCGGCGTTGCGGAGGTGGAAGAGGACGGCCTGCTCGGTGTAGCGGCGGGCGTCCCTCCGGTCGTAGGCGGCGTCGGATTCGGCGCGCAGCTGCTCCAGTACCGCGCGGTTGCCCGGCTCCAGCGTCCGCAGCGGCGGTTCGGCGCCCTGCTCCAGCCGGCGCACCCAGTCGGAGTGGCCGAAGGTGGTCAGCAGGTCGTCGCCGACCTCGCGGCGGAGGAAGTCCAGGTCGTCCCGGCCCTGCACCTTGTTGCCGATCACCCGCAGCTGGACGCCGAAGTCGCGGGCGTAGTCCTTGTACTGGCGGTACACCGAGACGCCCTTGCGGGTCGGCTCGGCGACCAGGAAGGTCAGGTCGAACCGGGTGAACAGTCCGGAGGCGAAGGAGTCGGAGCCCGCCGTCATGTCGGTGACCACGTACTCGTCCCGGCCGTCGACCAGGTGGTTGAGCAGCAGCTCGACCGCGCCGACCTTGGAGTGGTAGCAGGCGACCCCGAGGTCCTCCTCGGTGAAGGCGCCGGTCGCCAGCAGCCGGACCGATCCTTCGTCCAGCGCGATCGGCCGGGCGCAGGCCGCGTACACCGGGTTCTCCTCGACGATCCGGAGCAGGCGCGAGCCGGTGCCGGGCGGCGTGGTCTTGATCATCTCCCCGGCGGACCGGATCAGCGGGTTGCTGCCGCGGAGGTACTCCTTGATGTCCGGCAGGTGGGCGCCGAGCGAGGGCAGTTCCGCCGCCTGGCCGTCCGTCAGGCCCAGTGCGGGGCCGAGGTGCTGGTTGATGTCGGCGTCGACGGCGATGACCGGGCGGCCCGCGGCGGCCAGGTGGCGGATGAACAGGGCGGACAGCGTGGTCTTGCCGCTGCCGCCCTTGCCGACGAAGGCGATCTTCATCTGGGACTCCGGCTCTTGATCTGGGGCCCGTGCGCGGGGCCGCTTGCCCGATGCCTCGTCGGACACGTCCGCGCCGCTCTGCCGGTGCCGCTTCCGCCCTGTGCCGAGGCCGACGATATCCAGAGTTGGAAATCGTTATCGTCTCCGATAGTGCTCATGCTATCCAGGGTTTCGGGCTCCCCGTCGGAGGGGAGTGAGGATTGCCTCTAACGGGTGATCCGGGGTTGCTGTTCCGGGAGGGGCCCCTCTTTCATTACTCTCGGGTAGGTGAGCACTGGAACAGATCCCCTCGCCCCGCTGGCCCAGCTCCCCGGGGTGCCCGACGCGGTGGCCGAGGTGCGCAAGGCCGTCGACCGCCTCTACGGGCACCGGGTGATGCGCCGCCGCGCGGCCGAGGTCACCTCCGAGTCCGCCCTGCGCGGCGCCCGCGCGTCGGCGGCCCTGGCCGGGGCGGACTGGCCGCTGGAGGAGGTCCGGCGCCGCAGTGACTTCAGCGCCGACCCGCAGTCGCGCACGGTCGGCGCCGCGCTGCGGATTGCCGCCGAGTCCGGTCAGCTGCTGAGTGTCTGGCGGCACTCGCCGCTCCAGGTGCTGGCGCGGCTGCACCTGCTGGCGGTCGGTGACGCCGATGCGGCCGCGGGGCGGCCCCGGCGCGCCGGTGAGGCCGCCGAGGAGCTGTTCCCGCTGGAGCTCAAGCCGGTGGAGAGCGTCGAGGCCGACCCGGCCGCGGGCACGCTGGTGCCCGCCCTGCCGCCGGCCCCCGGCGCCGAGGAGGTCGCCGCGCGGCTCGATCAGCTCTCCCGGCTGCTCGTCGCCCGCGCCGAAGGGCAGGGCGTGGGGACGCCGGCCCTGGTGGTGGCCTCGGTGGTGCACGGGGAGCTGCTCGCACTGCGGCCGTTCGGCTCGCACAACGGCGTGATCGCACGGGCCGCGCAGCGGATCGTGCTGCTCGCGGAGGGGCTCGACCCGAAGTCGATCTGCCCGTCCGAGGTCGGTCTCGCCGAGCTCGGAACCGACGCCTACCGGCGTGCGCTGGCCGGCTACCTGGCGGGGACCGAGGAGGGCATGGCGGCCTGGATCGGCCACTGCGGGCGGGCGCTGCGGCTCGGCGTGCGGGAGAGCACGGCGGTCTGCGAGGCGATGCAGCGCGGCATGGTCTGACCGGCGCTTCGGGGCCGGGTCCGACCTGCGGGCTGGACCCGGCCCGCTGCCGGGCGGTGGCAGGTCCTGCCGGGTCCTACCGCCGGGCCGGTCTCCCGACGCCGGGCGGGGGCGCCGCCGGACCGGGCCCGGACAGCGAGATGCGGCGGCACCTGATCCTGCCGGGTGCCGCCGCTGGTACAGGTACCGGGTGACCAAGCATGCACCGGAAGTGCCCATCAGACGGGGATCCTGCCCGTTCGTCTGGTGCGGCGGCCCGACAGCGGGTCGGCTGCATGTGGGTGCTCGGTTATCTGTACGCGGTCCGTGGGGCCTGAACTGCGTTGTCGGTTTGACCTCTTCGGGTCCTGACCGGGTCTCGCGGGCCGTGCTTCATTTGTATCGCGTTTCGGGCGAAAGGGGAACCCGAAACGAGAAGTCTTCGGCTTTTGCCCGTTTTGGCCCAAACAGTGTTGGTTGCATCCGTTGTGTGCGGACCGCCCTCCCGTCGGGACGGGAGGGCGTCAGGGCGGGCGGCTGCTCAGGCGGCCGGGCGGCGGCGCCGCGCCGCGTACCAGATCACCCCGGCGGTCAGCACCGCCGTGCCGATCGCCACCGCGGTCAGCACCGAGCGGCTCGGTGCGGAGAACTCCGGGAGCCGCCGCCGCAGTTCCACCGGGCGGTCGAAGACCAGCACCGGCCACTCGCGGGCCACCGCCTCCTTGCGCAGGGCGCGGTCCGGGTTGACGGCGGACGGGTGGCCCACCGCCTCCAGCAGCGGCAGGTCGGTGGACGAGTCGCTGTAGGCGTAGCACTCGGCGAGGTCGTAGCCCTCGGACTCGGCCAACTCCCGGATGGCGGCTGCCTTGTTCTCGGCGTAGGCGTAGTACTCGATCTCGCCGGTGTAGCAGCCGTCCTCGATCTTCAGCCGGGTGGCGATCACGTGGTCCGCGCCGAGCAGTGCTCCGATCGGCTCGACCACCTCGGAACCGGAGCTGCTGACGATGACCACGTCGCGCCCGGCCGCATGGTGCTGTTCGATCAGCGAGGCGGCCTCGTCGTAGATGATCGGGTCGATCAGGTTGTGCAGGGTCTCGGCGACGATCTCGCGGACCTGCTGGACGTTCCAGCCCCGGGTGAGCGCGGAGAGGTACTCGCGCATCTTCTCCATCTGGTCGTGGTCCGCCCCGCCGACCAGGAAGACGAACTGGGCGTAGGCGCTGCGCAGTACGGCCCGACGGTTGATCAGGCCGCCCTGGTAGAAGGGCCGGCTGAAGGCCAGGGCGCTCGACTTGGCGATGATGGTCTTGTCGAGATCGAAGAAAGCCGCCGTCCGGGGGCCGGCCGGGCGCGGACGGGCGACCGGGGGCGTCGGCGCGGCGTTCCCGGCCTGCGCGGCGGGCCCGGCGGTGGAGTCCGGGGACTTGTCGGCGTACTCGTCGGCGTTCTCGGTGGTGTCCACGGGAACCGAGGATAGAGGGCTCCGCAAAACACCCCGCCATTCGGCGTACTCGCGGGCGTGCGGGTTTGTGTTTCTGGCCGCTCGGGTACACCATGGAAGTCACGGATCGTTCGCGACCGTGCTAACCCGGTCCGGCTCCTCCCCCCCGAGTCGGGCTGTGGATAGACGACCCCCGCTCTCCCCCCCGGCGGGGGTCGTCGCACGTCCGGGGCCATTTTCAGGGCTTGAACGGCTTCTGCGGAGCCTGTTGCGCCCGGCCCGCCCCGTGTCTACAGGGGGTGTCGGGGCCCGACCCCACCAATCCACTTTCGTCACTCTGTGTTGCCGGTTACTCAAGGCCACGCGTGGTCCGGACGAGGTCCGCTAGAGGCGCGGAAGAGCCCCCGGAGAGCCCCCGGAGAGGTCGCGGAGGGATTCCGGAGAGTCTCCGGAGAGGGGGCGGGGAGGTCCGCAGAGCGTCCTTCCGGGGCCAGGCCGAGGCCGGCCGTCTTCCCGCCCGGGCTGTGCCGGTTCTTCCCGGTGAGGCCGTTCCGTCAATTCTTTGCTCAATAGCCCCCCGCCCGGGTGAACGAAGTTATCCACAGCCCCGAGTTGTCCACAGGCATTCGGAACCCGGCTGACGGAATCCGGATCACCCCCCACCGTGATGGACGGCAGCGGTTGCCGGGCACCTCGAAATGGGCGCTCCCGGCCGGCCGCCTGCCGGACCCATCCGGACGGGTGCCCGTACCGCTTCGCGCGGACGGGCACCGCACAGGGGAGAGCGCCATGTCGACACCGATCACCGGCCACGCCGCCGTCCACGGACCGGAGGCCACCGGCCCGCTCGTCGTCACCGAGGACGAGGGCCTGGCCGAGCACCTGTTGCGGCTCTGCGCGGCCGCAGGCACCGAACCCCGGCTGATCCGGGGCGCCCCGCCACCGCGCGGTCTCTGGGAGGGCTCGTCGCTCGTGCTGGTCGGGGACGACCAGGCCGAGCGGTGCGCCGGGCTCCCCCGCCGTACCGGGGTCCTCCTGCTCGGGCTGGACCTGGACGACCCCGGGGTCTGGGTCAGGGCCGTCCAACTCGGCGCCGAGCACGTGCTGTTCCTGCCCGACGCCGAGGCCTGGCTGCTCGACCGGATCGCCGACGCCGCCGAGGGAGTCGGCACACCGGCGCTGACCGTCGCGGTGCTCGGCGGCCGGGGCGGGGCCGGTGCCTCCACCCTGGCCTGCGCGCTCGCGGTCACGGCCGCGCGTACCGGGCGGCGGACCATGCTCGTCGACGGTGATCCGCTGGGCGGCGGGCTCGACGTCCTGCTCGGGGGCGAGACGGCCGGCGGCCTGCGCTGGCCGGACCTGGCCGGCTCGCGCGGACGGGTCAGCGGAGCCGAGCTGGCCAAGGCGCTGCCGGTGCTGAAACGGCTGACCGCGCTGTCCTGCCTGTCCTGGGACCGCGGCGACACGCTCGCCGTGCCGCCCGAGGCCATGCGTAGTGTGCTGGCCGCCGCCCGGCGGCGCGGCGGGTTGGTCGTGGTCGACGTGCCGCGCCACCTCGATCCGGCGGCCGGACAGGCGTTGGAGCAGTCCGACACGGCACTGCTGGTGGTGCCGGCCGAGCTGCGCGCGGTGGCCGCCGCCGACCGGGTCGCGGCGTCCGTCCGGATGCGGCTCGACGACGTCCGGATGGTGGTGCGCCCGTTGCGGCCGTTCGGGATCCCGGCCCACCGGATCGCGCGGGGACTGCGGTTGAGGCTCGCCGGAGAGCTGGAGGCGGAGCCGGGGCTGGCCGCCGACGTCGAGCAGGGTGTGCCGCCCGGGATCCGGGAGAACGGCCCGCTGGCCCGATTCTGCGAAACCTTCCTGGAAGAGGTGCTGCCGCCGGTCCCGGCGGTCGGAGGAGGTGTCTACTGATGGTCCGTCTGCGGAGAACAGGCAGTGCGGCCGGTGCTGGTTCCGGCGGCCGTGGCGGTGGTGTGCGGGAGCTCCGCCTGCTCAAGAGCGTTTCGGCGTCGGGCGGGCCGCCGGGACCTGGCTCGCGGCCGGAGCCGCCGCCGTACGGGCGGACGGCCCGGGAGGAGCACACGACGGCGCTGGTCGACGCCGTCCGGCTGAGGTTGGCGGAGTCCGGGGCACCGCCGACCGCCGGGTCCGTCGCGGCGGCGCTGCGGGCCACCAGGCCGCCACTCGGCGGCGACGAAGTCCTCGCCACCGTGCGGTCGTTGCGGGCCGAGCTGGTGGGTGCGGGCCCGCTGGACCGGTTGCTGGCCGCGCCGGACGTCACGGACGTACTGGTCAACGGCCCGGACGAGGTCTGGGTCGACCGGGGCGGCGGGCTGCGGCGGGCCACCGGTGTCCGTTTCGCCGACGCCGAGGCGGTCCGGAGGCTGGCCCACCGGCTCGCCACCGCCGCCGGGCGCCGGCTGGACGACGCCAGGCCCTGGGTGGACGCTCGGCTGCCGGACGGCACCCGGCTGCACGCGGTGCTGCCGCCGATCGCCGGTGGCTGCACCCACATCTCCCTGCGGGTCTGCCGGCCCCGCCCGTTCAAGCTCGACGAGTTGGTGGCCGGCGGGGCGCTGCCCGCAGCCGGTGCCGAGCTGCTGGCGGGCATCCTGCGGGCGAGGCTCTCCCTGCTGATCAGCGGCGGGACGGGGACGGGCAAGACGACCCTCCTGGCGGCGCTGCTCGGGCTGGTCGGGCCGGACGAGCGGATCGTCGTCGTCGAGGACTCGGCCGAGCTGCAACCGGCCCACCCGCACGTGGTCCGGTTGCAGAGCCGCCCGCCCAACCAGGAGGGGCTGGGCGAGCTGACCCTGCGCGACCTCCTCCGGCAGGCCCTGCGGATGCGCCCGGACCGGCTGGTCGTCGGGGAGGTCAGGGGAGCCGAAGTCTCTGATCTGCTGGCCGCGTTGAACACGGGCCACGAAGGCGGGTGCGGCACGGTGCACGCGAACACGGCGGCGGACGTGCCGGTCCGGCTGGAGGCGCTCGGCTCGCTCGCCGGGCTGGACCGGCCGGCCCTGCACAGCCAGCTCCGGGCCGCGCTCGATCTGGTGGTGCACCTGGTCCGGGAGCCGGCCTCCGGACGGCGTCGCGTCGCCGAGATCCACACGCTGGCCGGCGACCGCGACGGCCTGGCCGTCACCACACCGGCGGTGACCTTCGCGGCGGACGGCACCGTACTCCCGGGCGAGGGCTGGGATCGGCTGCTCCGGCTGCTGGCGGCGCGCGGGGTGACGCTCGCGGACGGGCCGCCGTGACGGTGGCGCGGGCGGAGGTCCTGTTCGTCCTGCTGCTCTGCGGCTGTGTGGTGGGTGCCCTGGCCCTGCTCGGGCCATGGCGGAGGAAGGCTGAAGGGAAGGGTGGTGGGTGAGATGACGAAAGATCAACTGGCGCTGTGCTGGGTGGCGGTGCTCTTCGCGGCGGCGCTGGCCGGGTGGTGCGCGCTGGAGCGGACGGCGTCGGGCGCTCGCAGACGCGCGCTTCTTCCGGCCGGTGACGGCGTCGGGGGAGACGGCAGCAGCGGGGAGTCGGGCGGTCGTCGATGGCCGGTGCTAGTCGGCCCCGGATGGTGGCCGCTACGCCGGCCGGGCCGGCCGGCGCCGGAACTGCTGCTGGTTCCGGTGGGGTTGGCGGCGGGAGCGGCGACCGGCTCGCCTGTTCCGGTGCTGGCGGCCGCCCTGGCCTTCCTTCCCCTGCGGCGTTGGCGGCAGCGCCGCAGGGTGGCGGCAGAGGCCCGGCGGCGGGCGGCGGCCATCGTCGACCTCTGTGCGGGGCTCGCAGGGGAGTTGAGGAGCGGCTCGACGCCCGAGCAGGCGCTGCACGTGGTGACGACGCGCATCGCCGCAGACCGCGAGGTCCTGCGCCGGATCGGCGAGGAGCCGGTGGCCCGGCTGGCGGCCGGCCGCTACGGCGGGGACGTCCCGCTGGCGTTCCAGTTGCTCGCCGAGCTGCCGGGTGGCAGCGGGGCGACCGCGATCGCCGCCTGCTGGCGGGTCACCACCGACGGCGGATCGGGCCTGGCGGCAGGCCTGGACGGGGTTGCCGAGGCGCTGCGGGGGGAGCAGGCGCTGGCCGAGGAGATCACCGCGGAGCTGGCGGCCCCGCGGACCACGATCGCCGTCCTGGCGGCGCTCCCCGTCGTGGGGCTGCTGCTCGGGGTGGCGCTCGGAGCCCGGCCGGTGGCCGTCCTGCTCCACACCCCCGCGGGGCTGGCCTGCCTGGCGGGCGGGGCGGCGCTGGAGGGGCTGGGCCTGGCGTGGACGGCGCGGATCGTCCGGGCGGCGGCGCGAGGGGCTCTGGAGGAGCCTGCGTCCGGTGAAGAGGCTGCGGCTTCGGAGGTCGGGTGGCGGTGCGGCATCTCGCGTACGAAGGCGCGGCGGGCGCGGCCGAGCGGGTCGTTCCGGGCGGAGGTGATGTCGACATGAGGTGGGGAGCCGAGGCGGCCGTCCTGGCGCCGGCGCTGGCAGCGGGAGTGCTGTTCCTGCGTCGTGGGGCGGCGCGTCGGGCGAGGCACCGGCGGTCGGCTGCCTGGCTCCCGGCGAGGGAGCGGGAGCCGGATCCTCGCAGGTGGGGAGGACGTGGCTGGAGGGCCCACCGTCCCCCGGCGACGCCGACGGCGAGAGCGGCGACGACGCGGGCGGCAGTGTCCGGCGGCTCCGGGCGTGCGCAGCGCGTGGCGCTCGCGGCCGCCGGGGGCCTCGGCGCGGCGGTGGCACTGGGCGGTGCTGTCGGAGCGGCGGCGGGTGCCCTGCTGGCCGTCGTGTTGTACCGGTGGCTGCCCCGGGCGAGGTCTCCGGACGAACGGCAGGCCGCGCTGGAGGAGGAGCAGCTCACCCGGCAGCTTCCGCTCACCGCGGAGCTGCTGGCGGCCTGCCTCGGTTCGGCGGCCTCACCGGCCGTGGCGCTGGCGGCGGTCGGTCGGAGCGTCGGCGTCCCGATGGGGCCACGACTGGTGGCGATTGCGGCCGAGCTGGCCCTGGGGGCACCGCCGGAGGTCTGTTGGACCAGGCTGGGCGAGGAGCATCCGACGCTGGCGCCACTGGCCCGCTGTCTGGTCCGGACGAGCCTCAGCGGGGCCCCGGCGACCGGGCCGCTGATCGGGTTGGCGCACGGTCGGCGGACGGCGGCCGCCCGTACGGCGCACGCCCGGGTCCGTCGGGCCGGGGTCCTCGCGACGGCGCCGTTGGGGCTCTGCTTCCTCCCGGCGTTCGTCCTGATCAGCGTCGTCCCGGTGGTCATCGGACTCACCACCCGCTTCGCGCAGGACATGTGAGCGGGAGGCGGGAACGCGTGGGCCCCGCGGAACGGCACATCAACCATCAATCACCCCAGGAGGGATCCATGACCGCAGTGATCACGGCCAGGCTCGGCGACCGGCGTCTCGGTCGACGCCCGTACGAGTTGTGCCGACGTCGGGGCCGGTGGGTGGCAGGCCGGGTCCGGAGGTCGGCCCGGATCAAGGACAGGTCGGACGCGGGGATGACCACGGCCGAGTACGCGGTCGGAACACTCGGGGCCTGTGCGCTGGCGGCCGGGCTGTACAAGGTGGTGACCAGCCCGGCCATGCTCGGTGCACTGGCCGAGCTCCTGGACCGGGCGCTCCATGCGACGTGACGGTTCGTCATTGGGGCGTCTGCAGTGGATCCGTCGGTGCTCCGGGTGCTTCCGCGCTCGGGGCGGGGGCGGGGGCGGGGGTCGGGACGGGGTTCGTGGCCGTCGTCGAGGCGATGCGGGCTTCGTCACGGCCGAGACGGCGGTCGCCCTGCCGGCGCTGGTGCTGCTCGCCGTGATGCTGATCTGGGGCGTGCTCGCGGCGGGCGCGCAGATCCGCTGTGTGGACGCGGCGCGGGTGGGCGCCAGGGCGGCCGCGCGCGGGGAGGCGGATGCCGCCGCGGCGGCCCGCGCGGCGGCCCCGCCCGGGGCGGAGGTGCGGATCGCGGTCGAGGCCGACACCGTCCGGGTCACGGTGGTCGCGCCGTCGGCGGCGCCGGGCCGGTTCGGCTCGCTGCTCTCGGTGCGCCTCGGCGCGGCCGCGGTGGCAGCCCGGGAGGACACCCTGAAGGGCGGAGGAGGAGGTGGCCCGTGGCCGTCCTGACGCCGGTTGCGCGTGCCGCGGCGGCGGTACGGCGGGTGGCGCGGGCCCGCACCGCCCGGGCGGTGGCGGCAGGGCGCGGGGCCGACACCGGGTCCGCGACGGTGTGGCTGGTCGCGTTCGCGGTCCTCGGGTGTGCGGCCTTCACGGCGGTGCTCTCGGTGGGAGCGGTGGTCGGCGCCCGGCACCGGGCGGAGTCGGCCGCCGACCTGGCGGCCCTCGCGGCCGCCGACCGGCTGCTGCTGGACGTGGACGGCGGGTGCGGGCGGGCGGCCGGGATCGCCGCCGCACAGGCGGCCACCGTGGTGTCCTGCACGGTTGACCGGGAGGCGGACGCCGTCGAGGTCGTGGCGGAGGTCCGGGTCGGCGGGCTGCCCGTGCGGCTGCCGGTGGGACCGGCCCGCGCACGGTCCCGTGCCGGTCCGGTCCGAGCGACGGCCGCGTCGGCAGCCGCCACGGCGGGTGCCGACGCGGACGCCGGCCTCACCGGGACGGCGGGCGGCTCATGAGTCCTCAGCGCCCCCGGCCTCGTCGGTGGCTCCCGCCGCTCCGGTCTCCCCGCGCGGGGTGTCCCCGGGCACCGGCCCCGTTGCGGAGCTCGTCCCCGGCCCGGACCCCAGCCCCGCCCCTGTTGCGGACCCCAGCGCCGGCCCGGGCCCGGCCTCGTCCACCGCCGCCGGTGCGCCGGCGAGCAGGATGTCCAGGAGCCGGACGGCGGCCGCCTTGTCCAACGGGTCGTTGCCGTTGCCGCACTTGGGCGACTGCACGCACGAGGGGCAGCCGCGCTCGCACTCGCAGGCGGCGATCGCCTCCCGGGTGGCCGTCAGCCACTGGACGGCCCGTCGGAAACCGCGTTCGGCGAAGCCGGCCCCGCCGGGGTGGCCGTCGTAGACGAACACGGTGGGCAGCTGGGTGTCGGGGTGCAGCGGCACCGACACGCCTCCGATGTCCCAGCGGTCGCAGGTGGCGAACAGCGGCAGCAGGCCGATGGAGGCGTGTTCGGCGGCGTGGGCGGCCCCGGGGAGCTGGTCGGGCGGGATGTCCGCGTCGAGCAGCTGATCCTCGGTGACGGACCACCAGACCGCCCGGGTGCGCAGGGTGCGGGGCGGCAGGTCGAGCTTGCTCTCGCCCATGATCTCCCCGGTGGAGATCCGCTTGCGGAGGTAGCCGACCACCTGGTTGACCACCTCCACCGAACCGAAACTGAGCCGGCCCTCGCCCCACTCGACGGAGGTGTCGGTGGAGAGCACGGAGATGGAGGTGATGTCCCGGGCGGCCGTCGTGTAGGGCGGGTCGGCCGGCTCGACCAGGGCCACCGAGGTCTCCAGGTTGAGGTCGCGGACGAGGTAGCTGCGCCCCTGGTGCAGGTGGACGGCGCCGGTGTGGACGGTGGTGTGGGCGGCGGAGGCGTCCACCGTGCCGAGCAGCCGCCCGGTCGGGGCCTCGACGATCTGGACCGGGCTGCCCCCGCTTCCGCGCAGGTCGACGGCGTCGGCGGCCCGTTCGCGGCGGGTCCAGTACCAGGCCTCGCCGCGGCGGCGGAGCAGTCCGCGGCGTTCCAGGACGGGCAGCAGCGGTCCGGCGGAGGGGCCGAACAGCTCCAGGTCGGCATCGGTGAGCGGCAGCTCTGCGGCGGCCGCGCACAGGTGGGGGGCGAGGACGTGCGGGTTGTCGGGGTCGAGCACGGTGGCCTCGACGGGGGTGGCGAACAGGGCCTCCGGGTGGTGCACCAGGTAGGTGTCCAGCGGGTCGTCGCGGGCGATCAGGATGGCGAGCGAGCCCTGGGCCTCGCGTCCGGCCCGTCCGGCCTGCTGCCACAGCGAGGCCCGGGTGCCGGGGTAGCCGGCCATCAGGACGGCGTCGAGTCCGGATACGTCGACGCCGAGTTCGAGGGCGGAGGTGGAGGCGAGGCCGAGGAGCCGGCCGGTGTGCAGGTCGCGTTCGAGGGCCCGGCGTTCGTCGGCGAGGTATCCGCCGCGGTAGGCGGCCACCCGGTCGGCGAGCGGTCGGCCGAGCTGGTCCTGGGTCTGCAGCGCGACGAGCTCGGCGGCGCGGCGTGAGCGGACGAACACGACGGTGCGGGTCTGCCGCTCGACCAGGTCGGTCAGCAGGTGGGCGGCCTCGGCCGTGGCCGTCCGTCGGACGGGTGCGCCGTGCTCGCCGACGTTCTCGGTGAGCGGCGGCTCCCAGAGGCCGAAGACCATCGGGCCGCGCGGTGAGGCGTCCTCGGTGACCGCCTCGGCCGGCACCCCGGTGAGCCGGTGGGCCGTGGTGGCCGGTTCGGCGGTGGTGGCCGAGGCGAGCAGGAAGGTGGGTGAGGAGCCGTAGCGGGCACAGATCCGGCGCAGCCGCCGCAGCACCTGGGCGACGTGCGAGCCGAACACGCCCCGGTAGCTGTGGCACTCGTCCACCACCACGTAGCGCAGGGTTTTCAGGAAGGAGGACCAGCGGGCATGGGCGGGCAGGATGCCTCGGTGCAGCATGTCCGGGTTGGTGAGCACGTACGAGGCGTACTGGCGGACCCACTCGCGCTCCTCGGGCGGGGTGTCGCCGTCGTAGAGGGCGGCCCGGACCCTGGGCGGGGCGAGTTCGGCGGCACGCCGGCGCTGGTCGGCGGCGAGCGCCTTGGTCGGGGCCAGGTACAGCGCGGTGGCGCCGCGGCCGTTGCGGGCCTCGGTGCCGTCCAGCAGGTCGCTGAGCACCGGAGCCAGGTAGCCGAGCGACTTGCCCGAGGCGGTGCCTGTGGCGATCACCACGGAATGGCCGCTTTTGGCCAGATTCATCGCTTCTGCCTGGTGGGCCCAGGGCCGTTCCACACCGAGGTCCCGGGCGGCGGACGCGATCTCGGGCCGGATCGAGTCGGGCCACGGTGAATAACGGGCAGGTCGGGCGGGAAGGTGCTCCGTATGGGTGAGCCGGTCCGACCGCCCCCGGGTGGTGGACAGGGTCGTGAGCAGTGCCTCGGGCAGGCTGTGACGGGGCGGCATGAGGACCCAGTGTGTCACCGGCGTGACGGAGAATCGTTGTAAGCCATCGTGCGGGCATGGTCGCAGGTGGTTGAATGTGGCCGTGACGGCCGTACGGCCGGGGGTCGCAGCGCTGAGGCTTGCCACGCGTTCGCTGGGCGTGCCCGGGGCTCGCGACCATGCGGTGGCGGCCGTCCGGCCGAAGATCGCAATGACGTAGCAAGGCAAGGTGCTGGAGGTTCCGTGGACCTGTCCCTGTCGACCCGTACAGTCGGCGATCGCACGGTCGTCGAGGTTGGCGGCGAGATCGATGTGTACACCGCCCCGAAGCTGCGTGAGCAGTTGGTCGAGCTCGTCAACGACGGCAACTACCACCTCGTCGTCGACATGGAGGGCGTGGACTTCCTCGACTCGACCGGTCTGGGCGTGCTGGTGGGCGGTCTGAAGCGAGTGCGGGCCCACGAGGGCTCGCTGCGCCTGGTGTGCAACCAGGAGCGCATCCTGAAGATCTTCCGCATCACCGGCCTGACCAAGGTCTTCCCGATCCACACCTCGGTGGACGACGCGGTCAACTCGACCGACTGACGCGGCCGGGCCGGTCCCTGTGCCGGCCCGCCCGATCCATGCGTCCGGTACGCCGGGGCCCTGAGCGGCCCCGGCGGCCCGGGACGCCTCAGGGCCGGTGAAGACCGGCCCGCAGGGGCCGCATGCCCGGCCCCGGTCGGACACCCCGAGGGGGAGAAGATGGCAACCGTCGAACTTCGATTCAGTGCGCTTCCCGAGCACGTGCGTACGGCCCGGCTGGTCGCCGCGGCGGTCGCGAGACGAGCCGGGGTCGACGAGTCGGTGCTCGACGAGGTGCGCCTCGCCGTGGGTGAGGCGTGTTCCCGTGCCGTCGGCCTGCACCAGCGCGGTGGCATCACCGGCGCGGTCCGGGTCGCGCTCACGGACCAGGAGAAGCGTTTCCTCATCGAGGTCGAGGACGAGGCGGGCCCCGCCACCGTCCCGAGCCCTGGCGCGGCCGAAGGGGAGGATCCGGGCGAGGACACCCTGGGCCTCGCGGTCATCACCGGTCTGGTCGAGGACCTGGAGGTCACCAGCGGAGCCGAAGGCGGCCTGATCCGGATGAGCTGGCCGGTCTCGGTCGACGCGGTGGCGGTCTGAGGCGGTTCCGCCCCGGCGGCACAGCCTTCCTCAGTCCCTCACTCCCTCACTCCCTCAGTCCCTCAGTCGCTCGGCTCCTCGGCTCCTCGGCTCCTCGGCTCCTCGGCTTCTCGGCTTCTCGGCCCCTCTGGGGCACGGACGCGGGCTGCGTTCCTCCGGTGCGTCGTGCCGCGGTGCTCTGAGTCGGCGCCGGGTGGATCGGGGCTCCCGGGCGTCCGCTTCGCGGGCATGCTTTGACAAATTGTTGAATCCGGCGGTTCGCTGCTCTCGGCACGACCGGGTCCGATCGGTGATCGGACCTGTCGTAGAAGAGGGAACCCATGCGGATACGCATTCTGTGGCCGGCCGGTCAGGCGACCGCCACGTTGGCGACCACGCCCACCTCCGAGGCGCTCTGGGCCGCGCTGCCGGTCAGTTCGTCGGCGAACACCTGGGGTGAGGAGGTCTACTTCGACACCCCGGTCAGCATGCCGAGGGAGCACGACGCCCGGCAGGTCGTCGAGCCCGGCACGGTGGCGTTCTGGACGGACGGCGACAGCCTCGCGCTCCCGTACGGCCCGACGCCGATCTCGCGGGACGGGGAGTGCCGGCTGGCCAGCCCGTGCAACGTCCTCGGCGTGCTGGACGGGGACGCCCAGGTGCTGCGCACCGTCCGGCCGGGCGACCCGATCAGGGTCGAGCGGGCCTGAAGCGCACCTGAAGCCCACCCGAGGCCCACCCGACGCGCACCCGACGCGCACCCGACGCGCACCCGAAGAGAGCCCGGGCCGGGGTCGGGGCGGGGCCGGGAACGGGCGGGAACCGGGAGCGGGTCGGCGGCCGTGTAGGTTCGCAGTTCGACGACCGAAGACGACCGAAACCGAAAGGCCTCTCCCGGTGAACAAGCGACTGCTGGCCGTACCCGCGCTCGGCGCGCTGCTTGCGTTCGGCGCCGTCGGCTGCGGCGACGACAACAGCAAGCAGTTGGAGTCCTGGGCGACGAGCGTCTGCGGCGCGGCCAAGGACCCGATCGCCCAGGCGCAGACCGCGCTCGCGGACACCGGACAGGTGAAGACCGGCGAGGCGCCGGCCGACCTGCAGAAGCGGCTCTCCGCGGACATCGGGCGGCTGGCCAAGACCAACCAGGACATCGCCGCGGCCATCGACTCCGCCGGGGCCCCCAAGGTGGACGACGGCGCGAACCTGCAGAAGGACACCGTCACCGAGCTGAACAAGGCCGCGGACGGATACCTGGACGTCCAGAAGAAGCTGGACGGCCTGTCCAACACGGACCAGGGGAAGTTCGCGGACGGGCTGCGCAGCGTCGCCGACCAGGTGCAGCAGTTGGCCTCGCTCTCCACCCAGGCCCAGGCCAAGCTCCAGCGCGGCGAGCTCGGCGCCGCGATGGCCAAGCAGGAGGGCTGCAAGCCCGGCGCGGCCGGCGCGGCCCCGACCGCCGGGGCGAGCGGTTCGGCGGGTGCGAGCGGTTCCCCCGCGGCGGGCGGCGCGACCGGCACGCCGGCCTCGGGAACGCCCGCCCCGGGCTCCACGGACACGGCGAGCCCGGCCGCCGGTGCCACGGCCACCGGCGCTGCACCGACCGGGTCGGCCCCGGCCACCCCGTCCGCCCCGGCCCCCTCGGCGAGCTGAGGCCGACGAGGCGCGCGGCGGACCGGATCGGACCGAAGCGAACCGGACCGCCGCGCGGCGCGCGCCGGGCCCCGCGGTCCGGGCCGGCACGCTCCGGGCCTCCGTGGTCCTGGCCCCAAGGGGTCCGGACTGCCACCTTCCGGGCCATTGCGCCCCTGTCGGCTCCTCGGTCGGCGGGGGCGTTTCCGCCACTGGCCTAGCAGCGCCGTCGCCCTGTCCGGCGAGAAGCCGCCCGGACAGGGGGAGCGGTTCGCGATGAGCGGCGGGCCGGGGTGGCGGGTCGGGGTGGTGGGGCGCTGCGGGTGGGCGGAAAGGCCGCGTCGGACGGCCGGGCGGGCGGGCGGTGCCTGCGGCCCGGGGGACAATGGCGGGGTGATCAGTAGCCCCGTTCTCGACCCGACCCGCCTCGCCAAGCTGCGCGAGGCGCTGCTCGCCGCCTCGTTCACCGCCGACGGCTGCCTCGACCTGCTCGGGCCCACCGGGTACGCGGCGCTGGCCCGCAGCGAGGCCGTGCCGGCCCTGCGCGCGACCCGCGGCGGCACGCCGCTGGAGACGCTGGTGCGGCTGTTCCTGCTCCAGCAGCCCGTGCCGTACCGGGCGGCTGCCGCCGCTCTGCCGGTCGAGGACTGCCTGGCCGACGGCTGGCTGCGCCCGGACGGCGACCTGGTCCGGGCCACCGTGGACGTCCGCCCGTACGCCAACGAGGTCGCCGGGCTGCCGAGTTCGGACGCCTGGGTGGTCTCCGACCTCGGCTGTGCGGTCGGCGGCGCGGGCGGGATCGGCTCCGGCGAGACCGCGCACGGCGTGGCCCGCAAGGACCTGGTGCTCGGCGTGGGCGGCGCGTCCACCACGCTGGCCAACATCACCGTGCGCCGGCCGGTCCGGGCCGCCCTGGACCTCGGTTCGGGTTCGGGCGTGCAGGCGCTGCACGCCGCCCGGCACGCCCAGCGGGTCACCGCGACCGACCTCAATCCGCGCGCGCTGCGGTTCACCGAACTGACGCTCGCGCTCTCCGGGTTCGAGAACACCGAGGCCGCGACCGGCAGCCTCTTCGAGCCGGTCGGCGACCGGCGGTTCGACCTGATCGTCTCCAACCCGCCGTTCGTGATCTCGCCCTCGGGCCGGTTCACCTACCGCGACGGCGGGATGGCCGGCGACGACCTCTGCCGCAGCCTGGTCCGCTCAGCAGCCTCCCACCTGGAGCCCGGCGGCTACTGCCAGCTGCTCGCCAACTGGCAGCACGTCAAGGGCGAGGACTGGCACGAGCGGCTGGCCGGCTGGGTGGCCGGCACCGGCCTGGACGCCTGGGTCGTCCAGCGGGAGGTCCAGGACGTCTCCCAGTACGCCGAGTTGTGGCTGCGCGACGGCGGCGACCACCGCGGTCCCGGCGGCGACTACCAGGCCCGGTACGGCGAGTGGCTGGACGCGTTCGAGGCGGGCCGGGTCGAGGGCATCGGGTTCGGCTGGATCACGTTGCGGGCGGGCGGCGCCGAGCAGCCGACCGTTCGGGTGGAGGAGTGGCCGCACCCGGTCGAGCAGCCGCTCGGCCCGCACATCGAGGAGTGGTTCGCCCGGCAGGACTTCCTGCGCACGCACGACGACGCGGCGCTGCTCGCGGCCCGGTACGTGCTGGCCGACGAGGTGGTGCAGGAGCAGGTCGGCGCGCCCGGCGCGGAGGACCCGGAGCACGTGATCCTGCGGCACAACCGGGGCATGCGGCGGGCCACCAAGGTGGACACGGTGGGCGCCGGGTTCGCCGGGGTCTGCGACGGGACGCTGTCGGCGGGCGAGATCGTGGACGCCATCGCGCAGCTGCTCGGCGAGGACCGGGTGGTGCTGCGGGACCGGGTGCCGGAGTCGCTGCGACTGCTCACCGAGCAGGGGTTCATCCAGCCCGCCGGCTGAGCCCCCGGGGCCGGGCCGGTCGAGCATCGGCCCGGCCGGCTCCGCGCCCGGCGTCGGGCCGGCCGGCCACCCCTGCCCCATCACGCTGCCCCCATCCCTGCCCGGCCATCCGTGGTCGGCCACCCCTGCCCGGCGATCTCCCCGGGCCACCCCTGCCCGGCTGCGGTCGCCCGGGCCCCGGTGGGCTGCCCGGTCCCGGTCCCGGCCCGGCCGGCCCCGCGTCGGCCGCCGGACCCGCCGGGGCCGATGGGTCGGCGCACCTGGGCACCAAAAGGGCCGAGGAGCCGGGGCCCGACGCCGGAACCACCGGCTCCGGCCGGGCCCGCTCGGGGCGCGGGCCCGGTTCATCTCTCCGTAGTCCCTGCTTCGCCCGTCGGTCGCCGAACAGCTGCCCCTCGTTGGCCCCCGACTGTGAAGCTCTGTCCACAGGCTGTGGACAGAGCTGGGGGCGCAGGGGTGGAGACGACGACCGCGACGGTGGGCGGCGCGGTGCTCGCGCTGTTCGGCGGCGCGCTGCTGCTCTGGTGCGCCGCCGAAGTACGCCTTCGCCACGGTGTGCGCCGCCGGGGCATACCGGCGGTGGCCACCGTGGTCGCGGAGTCGGACACCCACGGCGAACTCGACAGCTCGCCGCTGCTCACCTTCTCCGCGCCGGCCGCGATCGGCGGTCCCGGTGCGGCGCGCCGGGCCGAGGTGGTGCTCACCCGGCCGCGCGGCCACACCCCGCTGCGCCGTCCGCCGCGCTTCTCGCCCGGCACGTCCGTCCGCATCTCCTACGACCCGCGTCGGCCGAGCCGGGTGGTGCTGGCGGCGGCGGAGACCGGCGGTGTCGTCGTGACGGACCTGCTGTGGACGGTGCTGGGCGTCGGCTGCCTGGCTGCGGGCGCCGCCCTGCTGGCCGCGGCCACCACCAACTGAGGCGTCGGCCGACCCCGGGCCCCGGCGTCCCGAACCGGCCACGACGCCGGATTCCGGCCACCCGGTCCGGCGGCGATCCGGTCGTGGTCGTGCGGCCGTTCGGCCGAGGTCGGGCCCCGGTCCGGTGGCGGTCCGCCGGGGACCGGCCCGGTCCGGCCCGGTCCGACCGCAGTGCTCGCCGGACCGGTCCCGAAGCGCCCCCGGCACCCCCTACCACCAGCCCGGTCGCCGGGCGCCGATTTTCCGTTGACAGATTTTGAAATCCGTCATTCCATCCTTCGGAACCCGCCGAAGCCCCCCTCCACGGGGCGCGATCCTCCATCATCGGGTTACCGTTCGAGTGGCGTCGGTCGGCCTTGCCGGTGAAAAAGCAGGATCCGTCCGTTTGACAAGGGTGGCCGGGGTACGGTCACACTCCGCTGGTGGGGTCGTCGTACAGCGGCTGCCCCGGGACGGTGGAAGGGGTCGGGCGGAGCGCAGCCCGTGCTGCCGGCGCCGACCAGCTCACATAACGACCGGGAGAGAAGAGCGAAGGTGTCCCCGAGCAGCGAGACCGCGCACGGACAGCGACTCGTCATTGTCGAGTCGCCGGCCAAGGCGAAGACGATCAAGGGCTACCTGGGCCCCGGCTACATCGTCGAGGCGAGCGTCGGGCACATCCGCGACCTGCCCAGCACGGCGGCCGAGGTGCCGGACAAGTACACCGGCGAGGTGCGCCGCCTCGGCGTGGACGTCGACCACGACTTCGCCCCCATCTACGTGGTCAACGCGGACAAGAAGTCCCAGGTCAGCAAGTTGAAGTCGCTGCTCGCGGAGTCCGACGAGCTCTTCCTCGCCACCGATGAGGACCGCGAGGGCGAGGCCATCGCGTGGCACCTCCAGCAGGTGCTCAAGCCCAAGGTGCCGGTGCACCGGATGGTGTTCCACGAGATCACCAAGTCGGCGATCCAGGAGGCCGTGGCCAACCCGCGCGAGCTGAACCAGCGCCTGGTCGACGCCCAGGAGACCCGCCGCATCCTCGACCGCCTCTACGGCTTCGAGGTCTCGCCGGTGCTGTGGAAGAAGGTCATGCCGAAGCTCTCGGCGGGCCGCGTGCAGTCCGTCGCGACCCGGCTGGTGGTCGAGCGCGAGCGCGAGCGGATGGCGTTCCGCAGTGCCTCGTACTGGGACCTGGTCGGCACCTTCGGCACCGGCCGCACCCCGGCCGACGCCGCGAACCCGGAGACCTTCGGCGCACGGCTGTCCGCCGTCGACGGCAAGCGGATCGCCAGCGGCCGCGACTTCGGCTCGGACGGCCGGCTCAAGGCCGGCAGCACCAACACCCTGCACCTGGACGAGCAGGCCGCCCGCGCGCTGGCCGCCGCCCTGGAGCAGACCGCGTTCAGCGTCCGCAGCGTCGAGTCCAAGCCCTACCGCCGCTCGCCGTACGCGCCGTTCCGCACCACCACGCTCCAGCAGGAGGCCAGCCGCAAGCTGGGCTTCGGCGCCAAGCGGACCATGCAGGTGGCCCAGAAGCTGTACGAGAACGGCTTCATCACCTATATGCGCACCGACTCGACGACGCTCTCGGACACCGCGATCGCGGCCGCCCGTGCGCAGGTCACCCAGCTCTACGGCGCCGACTACCTGCCGGACGCGCCGCGCACCTACGCCAGCAAGGTCAAGAACGCCCAGGAGGCGCACGAGGCCGTCCGCCCGTCCGGCGACCGCTTCCGCACCCCCGCCGAGACCGGTCTGAGCGGTGACGACTTCCGGCTGTACGAGCTGATCTGGATGCGCACCGTCGCCTCCCAGATGAAGGACGCGGTCGGCCAGTCGGTCACCGTCAAGGTCGGCGGGCGGGCCGCGGACGGCCGGGACGCCGAGTTCTCCGCCTCCGGCAAGATCATCACCTTCCACGGCTTCCTGAAGGCCTACGTCGAGGGTGCCGACGACCCGAACGCCGAGCTGGACGACCGCGAGCGCCGGCTGCCGCAGGTGGCCCAGGGCGACCCGCTGGCCGCCGAGCAGCTCACCCCCGAGGGGCACGCCACCAAGCCGCCGGCCCGCTACACCGAGGCCTCGCTGGTCAAGGAGCTGGAGGACCGGGAGATCGGTCGCCCCTCCACCTACGCCTCGATCATCGACACCATCATCGGCCGCCGCTACGTCTTCAAGAAGGGGACGGCGCTGGTGCCGTCGTTCCTCTCCTTCGCCGTGGTCAACCTGCTGGAGAAGCACTTCGGCCGGCTGGTCGACTACGACTTCACGGCGAAGATGGAGGACGACCTCGACCGGATCGCGGCCGGCGAGGCCAAGTCCGTGCCGTGGCTGAAGCGCTTCTACTTCGGCGAGGGCGAGGGCCACGCGACCGGCGGCGCCGCCGAGGCCGGCAACGGCGACGGCGACCACCTGGGCGGCCTCAAGGAGCTGGTCACCGACCTCGGCGCGATCGACGCCCGGGAGATCAGCTCGTTCCGGATCAGCGACGACATCACGCTGCGGGTCGGCCGCTACGGCCCGTACGTCGAGCGTGCGTCCGCCGTCGAGGGCGAGCCCGGCCAGCGCGCCGACATCCCCGACGACCTGCCGCCGGACGAGCTCACCGTCGAGCTGGCCGAGGAGCTGCTGGCCAGGCCGAGCGGCGACTTCGAGCTCGGCCAGGACCCGGTCAGCGGCAACCAGCTGGTCGCCAAGGACGGCCGGTACGGCCCGTACGTCACCGAGATCCTGCCCGAGGGCACGCCGAAGACGGGCAAGAACGCCGTCAAGCCGCGGACCGCCTCGCTGCTCAAGACGATGTCGCTGGACACCGTCACGCTCGAGGACGCGCTGAAGCTGCTGTCGCTGCCGCGCGTGGTCGGGACGGACCCGGAGGGCGTGGAGATCACCGCGCAGAACGGGCGCTACGGCCCGTACCTCAAGAAGGGCACCGACTCGCGCTCGCTCACCAGCGAGGAGCAGATGTTCACGGTCACCCTGGAGGAGGCCCTGGCCATCTACGCCCAGCCGAAGCAGCGCGGCCGGGCCGCCGCCGCGCCGCCGCTCAAGGAGCTGGGCACCGACCCGGTCAGCGAGCGTCCGGTGGTGGTGAAGGACGGTCGCTTCGGGCCGTACGTCACCGACGGTGAGACCAACGCGACCCTGCGCAAGGACGACGAGGTCGAGACCATCACTCCGGAACGCGGCTACGAGCTGCTGGCGGAGAAGCGGGCGCGCGGGCCGGTGAAGAAGGCGGCGAAGAAGGCCCCGGCGAAGAAGGCCGCCGCCAAGAAGACGGCGACCAAGACCGCGGCGAAGAAGACCGCCACGGCCAAGACCGCGACCGCCAAGAAGACGACCACGGCCAAGACCGCGACCGCCAAGAAGACGGCGGCCAAGAAGACGGCCGCGAGCAAGACCACCACCACCGACGAGGGCTGACCCCCGGCCGGCGGCACCGGGCCCGCACCTCCCCTTCCGGAGGTGCGGGCCCGTGGTGTCGGGAGGCGCGGTCCGTTGCCGCCGCAGGCGCGGGCGCGGCGTTCTCGGGGAGTGGGCCCGGCGTCCCAAGGGGGCGTCGTCGCAGGTGCGGGCGCGGCGTCCTCGGGGGAGCGGGTCCGGCGTCCTCGGGGGAGCGGGTCCGGCGCCCTCGAAGAGTGGGCACGCCGCTCTCGGGGGGAGCGGTCAGGGAGCTGTGCGGGGTGCGTCACAACCCTGCAATGACGGCGAACCGGAGGGCCGCTCACCCGTTTGTGGCAACCGTCGACCGCTACGCTGACCGTATGACGAGCGAGGAGCAGCCCACCCCCAGCGCCGCCGCGGCCGCCAGAGCCGGCATGCCCGACCTGGCCGAGGTCGCGCCCGCGGGAACCCCCGGCGAGCGGGCCCGCGCACTGCTGCGGCTGCGCCCGTACCGCCGGCTCTGGATCACCCAGCTGATCGGCGGCACCGCCGACCGGCTCGGCCTGCTGGTGCTGCTCGCGCTCACCGTGATCGCGGCCGCGCTCGGCGGGCAGTTCGGCGACCTGCCGCGCAGCCTCGCCTTCGCGGTCGCGGCGGTCTTCGCCGTCCGGCTGGCCGCCACCGTGCTGGTCGGCGCGGCCCTGCTCGGCCCGGTGCACGGGCTGCTCAGCGGGAAGCTCGACCGCCGCTGGACGCTGTTCGGCGCCGACGTGCTGCGGGCCGTGCTGATCGGCGTCGCGCCGTGGTGGATCGTCTGGCTGGGCTCCGGCTCCGGCGCCGAAGCCAGGCCCTCCGGGGCCGCCACCTACCTGCTGCTCGGGACCGTCTTCGTGACCGGCGCCGCCGAGCGGGTCTGGGCGATCGCCAAGGCCGCCGCCGTCCCCGCCCTGCTGCCGCCGGCCAACCCCTACGCCCCGCCCGCCGAGCGGCGCCCGTCCGCCGCCAACCTGGACACCGTCGGGACGCTGGACCGGCGCACCGGCTGGGCCACCGTGCCGCTCGCGGCGGTCGCGCTGGTCGCGCTCACGCTGGTCGGCAACGTCTTCGCGGCGGTGGCCTCGGACTGGCTGCGCGCCCACCAGACCACCTTCGCCGCACTCGGTGCGGCCGCCCTGTTCGCCGTCTCGGCCGTCCGGGTCTACCAGCACGAGCTTCCCGGCGGCCCGGTCTCCGTGGCCCCGCACTCCCCGCTGAGGGGCCTGCGCGCCCCGACCGACGCGGCCCCCGGGCCCGCGCTGGGCAAGGGCCGCACCGGCTCCGCCCCGTACTTCACCTTCGCGATCGCCGCCGCCTACGCCTCGATGGCGGGCGTCGGCGCGCTCGCGCTGCTGACCGCCGCCGAGCACCGGGCCGGGCCGATCGGCTACGGCCTGCTGGTCCTCGCCGCGGCCGGCACGCCCGTGCTCGGCGCCCGGCTCACCCGGGCCACCCTGCCCGCGCTCTCCCGCCGCCGACTGCTCGCGCTCGCCCTGCTGGCCGAGGGCGTCGCGCTGATCCTGGCCGGCCTGGTGCTGGACTTCGTCCTGGTCCTGCTGCTCACGGTGCTGGCCGGGCTGGCCGCCGGCATCGTGATCTCGGCCGGTCGCAACCTGCTCGCCCAGGAGGTCGAGGAGGCCCGGCTCCCGAAGGTCACCGAGCACCTGTACGCGGTGCTGCGGGCCGTCGTGGGCGCCGCACTGGTCGTCGTGCCGCTGATCGCCGCCGCCTACGGGAACGTCGAGTACGGCACCGTCGAGCCCGGCTCGTTCACCTTCATCCACGGCGGCGCGGCCCTCGCGGTCGCCACCACCGGCCTGCTGACCCTGGTGCTCGCCGCCGTGGTGCTGCTCAGGACCGACGACCGGCGCGGCACCGTCCCGTTCGGCCGCGACCTGGTGGACGCCGTCCGCGGTGCGGCCGGTCCGGTCCCGCACCGCACCACCGGCACCGGCTTCTTCATCGCCCTGGAGGGCGGCGACGGCGCCGGCAAGTCCACCCAGGCCCAGGCGCTCGCCGAGTGGATCCGGGGCAAGGGCCACGAGGTGGTGCTCACCCGCGAGCCCGGCGGCAGCCCGGTCGGCCAGCGGCTGCGCGGTCTCGTCCTGGATGTCGGCAACACCGGCCTGTCGCACCGCGCCGAGGCGCTGATCTACGCCGCCGACCGCGCCGAGCACGTCGAGAACGTCATCCGCCCGGCGCTGGCCCGCGGCGCCGTGGTGATCACCGACCGGTACATGGACTCCTCGATCGCCTACCAGGGCGCCGGCCGGGACCTCGCCGCCACCGAGGTGGCCCGGATCTCGCGCTGGGCGACCGGCGGTCTGCTGCCCGACCTGACCGTCGTCCTGGACGTCGACCCGACCAGGGCCCGGGAGCGGTTCACCGAGGCGCTGGACCGCCTGGAGTCCGAGCCCACCGAGTTCCACCAGCGGGTCCGCTCCGGCTTCCTCGCCCTGGCGGCCGCCGACCCGGCGCGCTACCTGGTCGTCGACGGCAGCCAGGAGCCCGCCTCCGTCACCACCGCGATCCGCCACCGGCTCGACCGCGAGCTGCCGCTCTCCGAGCAGGAGAAGGCCGCCCGCGCCGAGCAGGAGCGGCTCGCCCGCGAGGAGGCCGAGCGCCGCGCGGCCGAGGAGGCGCGGAAGAAGGCCGAGGCGGAGGCCGCCGAGCGCAAGCGGCAGGAACTGCTGGAGCAGCTCCGGGCCGAGCAGGCGGAGAAGGAGCGCCTTGCCAAGGAGGAGGCCGACCGCCTCGCCGCGGAGGCGGCGCGCAAGGCGGCGGAGGAGGCCCGGCGCAGGGCGGAGGAGGAAGCCCGCCGGCGTGCCGAGGAGGAGGCCAAGCTGCGCGCGGCCGAGGAGGCCCGGCTCGCCGCCGAGGCCGCCGAGCGCAAGCGGCTCGCCGACGAGGCGGCCGCCCAGGCGGAGCTCCAGCGTCAGCGTGAGCTGGCGCGCGAGGAGCAGCGCCGGCGTGCGGAGGAGGCGCTCCAGCGGGCCGAGGAGGCCCGGCTGGCGCAGGCCGCAGCGCTCGCCGCAGCGGCTGCCGCGGCCGAGAGCGCAGCCGACCGGGTCGGGCGGCCGGTGCCGGGCGACGCGGTGACCACCGAGCTGCGGATGGTCAAGGACGTCGACGACGCCACCCAGGAGATCTCCGAGCGGGACCGCCGGGCGGCGGTCCGGGCGGCGGAGGAGGCCGGCGCGGGTGTCTCCGGCGTCGACGCGACGACGAAGCTCCCGGTCGTTCCCACTGCTGCTGCGGACGAGACGGCGAAGCTTCCGGTCGTTCCCGCCGCGGCGGACGAGACGGCCGTGCTGCCCCGGGTGCCCGGGACGGACCGGACCGAGGTGCTGCCGCGGGTCGGGCCGACCGGGCCGGTCGGGCCGGCCCCGAGTGCCGGGCAGGACCAGCCGGTCGACGGCACCCGGGAGCTGCCGGTGGTCGAGGAGCCGGAGCAGGCCCCCGAGCCGCGTCCCCGGCCGTCCTGGGCCGAGGAGACCCCGATGGACGACCTGCCGAGCCTGACCGACACCCTGCTCGGCTCGCGCGACGAGTGGGCCCGCTGGGAGCAGCCGGGCCCGGCCGGGCAGGGCCCGCAGGACCCGCGCCTCGCGTACGGCGGCGAGGCGGCCGGTCCGGCCGAGCCGGGGGCCGACGCCCCGGACGACCAGGGCGGCAAGGGCAAGGGCCGGCGCTGGCGCCGCCGGGGCTGACCCCGGGACCGTCGGGACAGCAGGACAGCAGGACAGCAGGACAGCAGGACGGCGGGCGGTGTGGCCGGGGCGGTGCTCCGGCGGCGCCGCCCGCCGTCGTACCGGGCACGTATGCTCGACCGCGGGGAGCGGAGACCGGGCCGGGCGTCGGACACCGGGGCGGTCCGCACGAGGCAGTCCGTACCGAGCTTGGGAGCAGCAGTGGCCGTCTGGGACGACCTGGTGGGCCAGGAGCGGGTGGTCGAGCAGCTGACCGCCGCCGCCCGGGCGGCCGGGGCGACGGTCGCCGCCGGCCGCGGGGCCGCACCCGAGCCGGGCGGCAACGCCTCGCTGATGACGCACGCCTGGCTGTTCACCGGTCCGCCCGGTGCGGGCCAGACCACGGCCGCCCGTGCCTTCGCCGCCGCCCTCCAGTGCACCAGCCCGGACCTCGCGCTCGGCGGGACGCCCGGCTGCGGGTTCTGCGACGGCTGCCACACCGTGCTGGCGGGCAGCCACGCGGACGTGAAGTACGTGCGCACCGACGGCCTGTCGATCGGCGTCGGCGACATGCGCGACCTGGTGCTGCGCGCGTCCAGCTATCCGACCGGAGGCCGCTGGTCGGTGATCCTGGTGGACGCCGCCCACCGGCTCACCGAGGCCGCGGCCAACGCCCTGCTCAAGGGGGTCGAGGAGCCCTCGCCGCGCACCGTCTGGCTGCTCTGCGCGCCCTCCGTCCAGGACGTCCTGCCCACCATCCGCTCGCGCTGCCGCCTGCTCGTCCTGCGCCAGCCCGCCGCCGAGGCCGTCGCCGACATGCTGGTGACCCGCGACGGCGTCGACCCGGGGACGGCCCGGCTGGCCGCGCTCGCGGGCCAGGGGGACATCGAGCGCTCCCGCCGGCTGGCCGTCGACGAGGAGGTCAGGACCCGCCGGGCCGAGGTGCTGCGGATCCCGCTGGAGGTCGCCGACCTCGGCGGCTGCCTGGCCGCCGCCCAGCGACTGGTCGACACCGCCAAGGCCGACGCCGAGGCGCTCGCCGAGACCCAGGACGCCAAGGAGACCGACGACCTCAAGGCCGTGTACGGGGCGGCCGAGGGCGGCAAGGCCCCGCGCGGCATGGCCGGGGCGGTCAAGGAGCTGGAGAAGCGGCAGAAGAGCCGCGCCACCCGCACCCGCCGGGAGACGCTCGGCGTCGCCCTGCTCGACCTCCTGGGCTTCTACCGGGACGTGCTCGCCCTCCAGCTCGGCTCGACCGGCGCACTGGCCAACGAGGACCAGCGGCCGGCCCTGGAGCGGGTCGCGCAGGCCGGTCCGCCGGAGGGCACGCTGCGCCGGATCGAGGCGGTGCTCGCCTGCCGGCAGGCGCTGGACCGCAACGTCGACCCGCTGCTCGCCGTCGAGGCGATGACGGTCGCGCTGCGGGCGGGGTAGGGCGCGTCCTCGACCGCTTCCGTCCGGGCGTCCTCGACCGCTTCCGTCCGGGAAGGGAGGGCGTCAGTCCTCGCTTCCACTCGCGGGGGGTAGGGCTTCCCGCGCTAGGCGCGTGTCCCACCTTCGAGTGAACGGGCCGTACGCGCCGGGCACACCCACATGTGACCGCCGGGTCGTCTTGCACGCTGGGGCCGACTGCGCCCCGACGCCGGGGCCGTCGCGTCCCGTCCGGCACCGGCCCCCACCGGTGGTCCGGCCCTCCTCCCGAGGCGGTGCGTCCCATGGTCCGTTCGCTCCTCGTCGTTCCCCTGCTGGCGGCCGCCGGGGGAGGTGTCTGGCTCGCGCGCGGCGCTCTGCTGCGCTGGCGCGACCTGCGGGCCGCCGAGACCTACGAGCTCACCGGTGACCAGCGGCCGATGCTGCTGCGCGCGGCCGGGGCGATGGTCTGCGGCGTCTGCGTTACGGCGCTGACGCTGCTCACGGCCCTGGGGACGTTCGGCGTCCTGGGATCCTCGGCACCGCGGTCGGGCTCCGCCGAGTTCGGCGCCGACTCCGACGCCGCGGCGGCGGACGGCACGGACGGTGAGGGCGCCGCGCGGCAGGCCGCCCCGCCGGTGGCCGAGGCCGCGTCCGCCACCGCCACCGCCGCGGCCGCGACCACGCCGGCCGCCGCGCCGGTGGCCAGCCGGTTCGACAGCGTCGGCCACCCCGCCGGCGGCGAGCTGCTGCAGTCCGCCGTGCTCGGCCCGGACGGACACCCGCGCAACGTCCGGGTGTGGCTGCCCGCCCAGTACACCAAGGACCCGAACGCCCGGTTCCCGGTGGTCGTGATGCACGCCGCCACCCCGCGCAAGACCGCCGACGCCGAAGTCCCCGACGTCTTCGAGGGCCTCGGCTCCGCCGTCCAGACCGGCAAGGCCCGCCCGTTCATCCTGGTCGCCCCGGAGGCGCCGAACGGCACCGCGCACCCCTGCGAGCTGGTCGCCGCCGCCCCGCAGGCCATCGCCGACGACGCGGCGCTGCGGACCACGATCGCCGCGACCTTCCGCACCCTGCCGCCCGGCCCGGCGTCCTGGGGCACGCTCGGCGTCGAGGGCGGCGCGCCCTGCGCCGCGGCCGCCGCCCTGGCCCGGCCCGACCTGTACGGCGCGGCCGCAGCGGTCTCCGGCCGGTACGACACCGCCGCGCTGGCCCTGACGGGGGCGGAGGCGCCCGCCGGCGCCGCGCCCAAGCTGCTGCTGGCCGCGGCCAAGGCCGACGCCGCCGGGCTGGACGCGGCCCGCAAGCTCCAGACCGCGCTGCGCGCCGGCACCGGCGCGGCGGCCCGCGCGGACGTGCGGATCTCCGAGAACGTGCAGGACTACACGGCGGACCGGGAGCGGCTGCGGCTGGTCCGGCAGGCGGCGCAGTACCTGGCCGAGACGCTGGCCAAGGTGTCCTGACCAGGCCTCAGCAGGTCCGGAGCAGCAGGTCCTGAGCAGCAAGTCCGAAGCGGTGCTGAGCAGCCGGAGCAGGCCCGAGCAGCCCGGGGCCGGGCACCGGTGGGCGTTACGCTCGCCGTACCCGGGCACCGGCGGCGGCCGCGCCGCGGAACCCGAGGTCAGAGGGGGAGCAGATGCAGGCGGAGCGCGAACGGAAGCGGGAGCGGGAACGGGAGCGGGAACGGATGAGGGCGGAGCGGGGCCGGCGCGGGCCGGCAGTGGCGGCGGTGCTGGCCGCCGGGCTGCTGGTCGGCGGGTGCAGCTCCAGCTCCTCCACGCCGCACCCCTCCTCCTCGGACACCATCGCGCCGGGCTCCCCGTCCTCGCCGGGCTCCCCGTCCTCGCCGGGCTCCCCGTCCGCGGTGGCCTCCGCGGCCGACGCCCGGCCGGGGGTCACGCCGCTGGAGCCGCTTCCGGCGGCCGTCCCCGCCGCCCTGGCGCCGTACTACGCGCAGCGGCTCGCCTGGCAGCCCTGCGACGACGGCTTCGAGTGCACCACCTTCACGGTGCCGCTGGACTACGACCACCCGGCGGGCGGGGACCTCACCCTGTCGGCGGTCCGCGCCCCCGCCGTCCCGGCCGAATCCGGTACGGGCGCCGGATCCGGCTGGCTCGGCTCGCTGCTGCTCAACCCCGGCGGCCCCGGCGGCTCGGCGGTCGACTACGTGGAGGCCGTCGCCCGGACGTACGACGGCAGCATGCGGGCCCGGTACGACCTGGTCGGCGTCGACCCGCGCGGCGTCGGCCGCAGCGCCCCGGTGACCTGCCTCGGCGGCGAGCGGATGGACGCCTACAGCGCCGCCGACATCACCCCCGACGACCAGGCCGAGATCGACGCCCTGGTCGCCGCCGACAAGGAGTTCGCGGAAGGCTGCCGCCAGCGGGCCGGCGACCGGCTCGGCCACCTGAGCACCGTCGAGACCGCCCGCGACCTCGACGTGCTGCGGGCGCTGCTCGGCGACGAGAAGCTCAACTACGTCGGCAAGTCGTACGGCACCTTCCTCGGCGCCACCTACGCCGGGCTGTTCCCGACCCGCACCGGCCGGATCGTGCTGGACGGTGCCATGGACCCGTCCCTGGACGCGATCACCGGCAACCGCACCCAGGCCGGCGGCTTCGAGACCGCCTGGGCGGCCTTCGCCCAGGACTGCGCCAAGCGCGAGGACTGCCCGCTCGGCCGGACCGAGCAGCAGGTCGGCGAGCAGCTCACCGCCCTGTTCAAGGCGATCGACGCCCAGCCGCTGACCACCGCCGACGGCGGCCGCCGGCTCACCGAGGCCCAGGCCACCACCGGCGTCATCCAGGCCATGTACGCCGACTTCCTCTGGCCCAGGCTGCGCACCGCGCTCGCCGATGCCAAGGCCGGCGACGGCAGCGGCCTGCTCAAGCTCTCGGACTCGTACTACGAACGCGGCTCGGATGGCTCGTACCCCAACCTGATGTTCGCCAACATGGCGGTGAACTGCCTGGACCTGCCCGCGCCGTTCACCGGCCCCGGCGACGTCCAGCAGGCGGTGGCGGACTTCGAGCGGACCTCGCCGCGGTTCGGCCGCGACATGGCGTGGATGGCACTGACCTGCACATACTGGCCGGTGAAGGCCACCGGAGCGGCACACACCATCCGGGCGGCCGGCGCCGCGCCGATCGTGGTCGTCGGCACCACCCGCGACCCGGCCACCCCGTACGCGTGGGCGCAGTCGCTGGCCGGGCAGCTGGAGTCCGGCCGGCTGCTGACCTACGAGGGCGACGGGCACACCGCCTACGGCCGGCACGACGCCTGCGTCGACGGCGCGGTCAACCGCTACCTGCTCGGCGGCGAGCCGCCGGAGCAGGGGAAGCGCTGCGGCGCGTAGGCCCCCGGCCCCTGTCCGACCGCTGTCCGGCCCCCGCTCCGCGCCCGCCCGGGAACCCGTTATGGATCACCCGCGAACCTGTGTAGACTGGCCCGCGTTGCAACCACGTGTTGCAGCGGTGCCGCCTTAGCTCAGTTGGCCAGAGCAACGCACTCGTAATGCGTAGGTCGCGGGTTCGAATCCCGCAGGCGGCTCCAAGGTGAACCCCAGGTCAAGCCTCTGACCTGGGGTTTTCTCGTTCCGCCGACCATGAGAACCGGGGAAATTGAGCAGCTGGACTCTATGCATCGCAATGCGTAGGTCCTTGGTCCGCCACTGTGATCGATACCAGGCGTCGCATCTGCGACCTGCGGTTTCGCCGATTCCGGCCGGTCGGGCCAGTTGTTGCGGAGCGGCCTCGGTGGACAGCCGGTGGACAGCCGCGCGTGACTCAGCATCAGGGGCAGCTGTGCTGGTTATTGAAGGTACGCCTGCAGGCTGCTCTGGTTGTGGCGTTCTGACAGAAGGGCCTCAAGCGGAACGCTGCGTCGGCCTCAGAACTGTCCCTGGAGCTGAGCTAAAGGATCACCGTTCGGGCAGTTCGGCGAGGCCATCGCCGCTACTCTGATCGCATCGACGAGAGAGGGGGACGGGATGCTGCTCCGTTTCCGTGTCGCGAATGTGCGATCGCTACGTGACGAACAGGAGCTGTCCTTCGTCCTTTCCGAGGGTGAGTCGGAGGTTGCATCGCGTGAGCTCCGAACCGGCGGTGACCGCTCGGTATCCGTACTCCCTCTGATCGGGATCTTCGGCGCCAACGCTTCGGGCAAGTCGAACGTGCTGGCCGCTCTGACCGACATGAGGTCGGCCGTCCTCAACTCATACGCTCGTTGGGCTTCGTACGAGGGGATCCCGCGCAGGCCTTTCGCCTTGAAGGCCGCGGACGAGAACGAACCCAGCTTCTTCGAAGTCGATGTAGTCATCGACGAAGTGCGCTGGACGTACGGGTTCGAGCTGGGGCCGAAGCGCGTTGAATCCGAGTGGATCCATAGCTACCCGCGTGGTCACCGCCAGGTGTGGCTCGATCGTGATGCCTCGCGGCCCGAGGTGTACGAGTGGCCGGGCGGCCGGGTCAAGGACCGCGCGCAGTTGGCGAGACGTACCCGACCAAATGCCCTTGTCCTGTCCACGGCGGGCACGGACAACCACCCTCAGCTCTCCGCGCTCTTCCACTGGTTCCGCCGGAATCTCTGGATCATCAATCCGGAGGACGAACGGGAGGATCGGGAACGGTTCACGACACAGGCGCTGTCCGGCAGCCAGGCCCGCCGGATCAATGAACTGCTGCGGGTCGCCGACCTCGGGATCACCGGAGCGGAGGTTGTCCAGCAGGAAAAGGGCGAAGCCAGGGTGAGGCTTACCCACCGGTCGACCGGCGGTGACATGGCCTTCGACTGGCGTGACGAGTCGCTCGGCACCCGTTCCTGGTTCGCGTTGCTCGGCCCCCTCTTGCTGGCGCTCGACGAGGGTGCTGTGTTGCTCGTCGACGAGCTGGACGCCAGCCTGCACCCGCGCTTCGCCGCCGAGGTCGTCCGACTCTTCCACGACCCCGAGTCCAATCCCGGGGGAGCGCAGCTCCTCTTCACTTCGCACGACCCGTCGGTCCTTACCACTCCGAGTGGTGGGCGGCTGCTGGAGCCGGACCAGGTGTGGCTGACCGAGAAGGACGAGGACGGGGCCACAGAGCTGTACCCGCTGACCGCCGCGGCGCCCGGTGAGGACGAGGACCTGACGAGGTCCTACCTGGTCGGTGCGTTCGGGGGGGTTCCTTCACTCCTGGAGGGGCAGATCGCCCGCCGGCTGCTGGCCGTAGGCGCGGAGGAGCGCAAGGAAGGGGAGGGGCGGAGCTGATGGCACGCACGAAGGGGAATGAATCGCTGGGGTCAGCGAAGCAGCAGCGCGGCCGGCGCCGCCGTGTGGTCCATGTCTTTACCGAGGGGCGAGTCACCGAACCCACCTACATCGAGGTGGTCTCCGATCTGGTCCGCCTCCACGACCAAGGGGTCGAAGTCCGGATCGCCAACGCGAATGCCCCGGGCTCCCAACGCAAGCCGATCAAGCTGGTTGAGGCGGCGGTGCGGCTCATGCGGGAGGAAGCCCGCGCCGCGAAGCGTAGCGGCGTGAAAGAAGACCTGTGGCCGCAGGTCTGGTGCCTGTTCGACCGGGACGCGCACGAGTCGGTCGAAGCGGCGCTCAAGCAGGCCCGCGAAGGTGGTGTCCAGGTCGCTTTTTCGCACCCGTGCTTCGAAGTATGGCGACTGCTCCACCACAAGCCGGTGACCGGCACCTTCGGCGGCGTGTGCGGGGAGGCGGAAGCCAGGCTGCCGTTCGTCAAGGAGCCCGGGAACATCAAGGTGGTGCTACCGACGCAGATCAAGGGCGGGTTCGTCAAGGCGAAGGCTCGGGCCGAGAAGATGAACGGGGAGCACGGCAAGCACGTGCCGTTGACCCAGCGCGACCCGTACACCGACGTGCACGACTTCGTCGAGAAGGGGCTCGGCATCGCGTCGTACTGAGCGGCAGTCCACCGGTTCGGATGAACGGTTTCCGCTCGGTCGCCCCGTCCCCGTAGGGTTCCTACGTCAGACCGGTCGTAGGGAGTCGTACGTTGGCCAAGCTCACGCTCGCGCAGTTGGAGCGGCATCTGTTCGCCGCCGCGGACATCCTCCGCGGCACGATGGATGCCTCCGAGTACAAGGACTACATCTTCGGTCTGCTCTTCCTGAAGCGGGCCAACGATGAGTTCGAGGCCGCCACTAACCGGATCAGGGAGCATGTCGCCGAGGAACTCGATCTCACTGGCGAGGCGCTGGACAGCTACATGGACGAACCTGCCGCGTACAGCGACCGCGACGTGCTGTTCGTGCCGCAGGACGCCCGCTGGGAGCGGATCTCCTCGGCTACCCACAACATCACCGAGGAACGACTGCGCCCGGCCCTCCAAGCGCTGGAGGCGCAGAACGACAAGCTCAAGGGCCTGTTTGACCACCTCGACTTCAACCGGATCGGAGGATCCGGCGCGGCGTCGGGCGCGGCAAAGCTCGCAGACCAGCGGCTGAAGCTGCTGATCGCCCACTTCGGGCGCATCCGGCTGCGGACCGACGACTTCGAGTTCCCCGACCTGATCGGGGCCGCGTACGAGTACCTGATCAAGGAATTCGCCGACTCGGCTGGTCGTAAGGGCGGCGAGTTCTACACTCCGCGAGCCGTCGTCCGGATGATGGTCGAGCTGCTCCGCCCCCGGCAGGGAATGCGTATCTACGACCCGTGCGTCGGCTCGGGAGGCATGCTCATCCATGCCAAGGAGTACGTGGAGGAGCACGGCGGCGACACCACGGACATGTACTTCGCCGGCCAGGACGCCAACAGCGGCTCCTGGATCATGTCGACGATGAACATGGTGCTGCACGGCGTGCGCCGCTTCGACCTGCACACCGGGGACACACTCTCCGAGCCGGCGCTGGTTCCGGAGTCCGACACGAAGCGCTTTGACGGTGTTCTCAGTAACCCGCCGTTCTCTATGGACTATGTGTTTGACGAGCTCAGGTTCAGTGCTCAGCGCGCTGCGTACGGCGCCACGAGCGAGCGAGGCAAGGCCGACCTGATGTTCCTCCAGCACATGCTCTGGATGACCAAGCGGGAGGGACGCGGCGGCATGGTCATCACGGTCATGCCGCACGGTGTGCTGTTCCGCGGGGGCGGCGAGCAGGAGATCCGCACCAAGCTCCTTGATGACGATGTGATCGAGGCGGTCATCGGCCTCGCCCCGAACCTCTTCTACGGCACCGGCATCCCCGCCTGCATCCTGATTCTGCGCCCGCCGGGCAAGAAGGACCCCGCACGGGGGGGGAAGGTGCTGTTCATCAACGCGGATCGGGAGTACCGCAAGGAGTCGGCGCAGAACGTCCTGCTGCCGGAGCACGCGGAGAAGATCACCTCCACCTTTCACGCGTACGCAGAGGTGCCGGGCTTCTCGCGGTTGGTGAGCCGTGAGGAACTGCGCGACAACGGCGACAACCTCAACATCCGCCGCTATGTGGACAACACGCCGCCGCCGGAGCCGCAGGACGTGAGGGCGCATCTGGTGGGCGGAATGCCCCGCGCGGAGATCGAGGCCAAGAAGGAACTGCTCGACGGGTACGGGGTGAGCCTGGCCGACCTCTTCGCCGAGCGTGACCCGATCGACCCGGAGTACGTCGACTTCCTGCCTGAGGGACAGCGCCCGGACGCCGCCCGGCTGTCGGAACTGGCTCGCCCGCGTGAGGGAGCGCTGCAGGGTGTGTTCCAGGAATGGTGGGAAGCGGAGGTCCAGCGCCTGGAGGCGGTGACCGCGACTCCCGAGCGGCTTGCGGACCTGACCCCCTCGGACCGCAAGGCCGCGTTGATGGCCGTGCGCGGCGAGCTGATCGAGTCGTTCGTTGAACGCTTGGGCCGCGTCGGGCTGCTGGACCAGCACGCGCTCGCGGGCGTGGTCGCCGGCTGGTGGTACGAGGCCAAGTACGACCTGCTCGCGCTCTCCGAGAACGGGTTCGCGGGCGTCCTGGACGGCTGGGTCGAGAACGTCGAGACGCTGCTCGCCCCTGAGCAGGACCCGAAGACCCGCAAGCTGCGCAAGCGCACGGCCGCCGAGCGGCGCCAGGCGTACGATCACAAGGTGGTCGCGGCGATCCTTCCGGACTTCCTGGAGGAGCTGGCTGCGGCGGACGCGCGGAAGGCGGAGCTGGACGCGCGGTGGAAGGAACTCAACGCGGAGCCGGAGCCGTCGGAGGACGGTGAGGGCGGGGGCGAGGAGGGCAGCGACGCCCCCACGCGGGAGGAAGTCGTGCTGAACGCCGAGCAGTTGGCGGAGCTGGCTTGGGTGAAGAAGGAACGCACGAAGGCGGGCGCTGTGATCAAGCGCCTGGAGGCGGAGTTCTGGTTCCCGTGGCGGAGTGATCCGCCGAAGTTGGGCGAGGAGCCGCCGAGGTTGTTCCGGGCACGGGAGGCGCTGGACGCGGAAGGGGAGCGGCGCGTGGTGTTGGACCTGCTGCGGGACGATCTGGTGGCGAAGCTGGACGGACACATGATGCGCGGGCGGTGGGAGTTGGCGGAGACGTACGGGGTCTGGGAGGACAAGTACGCGGTGTCGTTGCGAGAGATCCGGGCCGAGCGGGAGAAGGCGGCGGCGACGATGGACGGGTTCCTGAAGGGCCTGGGCTATGCGGACTGATGCTGCACGTGATTGGCCGACTCGCTGCCTTATGGATGTGGTCAGTCTGCCTACCGGGCAAGTCGACCCACGTGTTGAGCCATATCGAAGCGGCATATTGCTCGCTCCGGATCATGTGGAATCGGCTACCGGGAGGATTCTAAAGCGCGAAACGGCAGCCGAGCAGGGTGCTGCGAGCGGTAAGTATCTGGTCCGGCCCGGGGATGTAGTGTTCAGCAAGATTCGACCCGCTCTTCGCAAAGTCGCACTGGCTGACTTTTCGGGAGTCTGCTCGGCAGACATGTATCCTTTGAGGCCCAAGGAGGATATCCTGGGGGGATTCCTGGCGACTGTTCTCTTGGGGGAAAGATTCTCGGCATACGTAGCGAGTATTTCTGGGCGAACTGGCATTCCGAAAGTCAATAGAGCCGACTTGGCGGGATTCTTCTTTGTGGTCCCCCCATTGTCCGAGCAGCGGCGGATCGTTGAGGTTGTCGACGCATTCTCGGCGCAGGAGCGTGCAATCGAAATGTCGATCCAGAAGCTACGGAGTGCGCGACAGGGCGCCCTGCTGGCTGCCATGCCCTCCATTGAGGGCGGGGATCTCCCTCGGGGGTGGACTCGGGTGCCACTCAAGGACGTGGTGCCCAAGGCGGAATACGGTATCTCTAACGCTCTCGATCAGGACCCCAGAGGCGTTCCGGTTCTTCGGATGAACAACCTCAGCAACGGCAGGCCGGAACTGTCTGACTTGAGGTACAGCTCAATGCCAATTCCTGTAGAGCTTGAGCTTCGCCGTGGGGACGTATTGTTCAATCGGACGAACAGTATTGACCATGTCGGAAAGTCTGGCATGTGGCGCTCAGAGATTCCCCGAGCCGCGTTCGCCTCGTACCTGGTGCGCATCAACCCGGATGAGACTCGCTTGATTCCCGAATACCTGGTCGAGTGGCTGATGCATCCGCTGATCCGTCAACGCGTCAAGTCAATCTCTACCGTTGCGGTTCAGCAGGTGAACGTAAATCCAACTCGGCTGCGTGAGCTGGAAATCGATATGCCGGTTGATCTGGTCGAGCAGCGTCGGATCATTGACTTGCTCTACTCGTGCGATGGGCAAATTCAAAGTGAGCATGCGGAGCTGAAAAAGATTCGCATGCTCAAATTGGGCCTCGTGGATGACTTGTTGACTGGAAGTTCATGAAGAGGGCGGAGCTGGTCATTCGGACCATTCTTGGCTGGCTCGGATCGGGAACCCTCCGTCTTTGAGGGACGTGATGAATCATGACCAGGCGTCCGCCGGGAAGACCAGGGTAGGGCTGCGCGGGTTCTTGGAGTCACGGGCGGGGATTCCTGACCGTTAGCCGTCCAGCACTGGTGTCCGCCTACGCCGACCCCGAGGAGAGCGCCCCGTCCCCGCCGGAGGCCTGAACCGCCTGAACCACCAGGCCCGCTGTACTCCCATTCGTTCGAACACTCCCGCCGAACCCGACCGATGGCGCAGAATGGATCACCTGGGCGGCAATTGGAGGGGAAAGGCGCGTGCATGGCAGTGCAGACCGAACGGGACGAGGTGGAGCGGCCCATCGTCGCGCAGCTCCAGGCGATGGGGTGGCGCCACGCCCCCGGTACGGAGGTCGGCACGCTCGACGTCGAGACGCCGCTGCTCGTGGACGAGTTGGGTGAGGCCCTGCGCCGGATCAATGTCCGGGCGTCGGACCGCGAGCCGTGGATGGACGGGACCGACGTCAAACGGTCCATCGCCGAACTGGTGTCTGCCTCCCTCGGAAAGGGCGTCGCGCAGGCCAACTTCGACGCCACTGACCTGCTGCTCAGCGGACTCGTCCTCACCGGCCCGTCCGCCGCGCACGGCGGGGCGTCGGCCACCGTGCAATACATCGAATGGCACGAGGAGCGGGCCGCACTTAACGAGTTCACCGTCGTCGACCAGCTCCGCGTCCGGAACCGGTCCGGGGAGGTGTCGGTCCTCGACATCGTCCTGTTCGTGAACGGCATCCCGCTCGTCGCCGTCGAGTGCAAGAGTCCTGATCTCGCCGATCCGATCCGCAGTGCCGTGCTCGATCTACGGCACTACGCCGGCGACCCCGTCGCCGACGACGAACGGGACGACGCCGCGCTGTTCATCCCGGCCGGGGTCCCGGAGCTCTTCCGAACCGTGCAGCTGCTAGTCGCCGCGACCGCGGAGAGCGCGTACCTGGGCACTGTCACGTCCACGCCCGATCACTTTCACCCCTGGCGGAGCATCGAGCCGCAGAGTGAGGCGACGCTGAGGGCGGAGCTGCCTGACCACATCGGCAAGCTGAACGAGCGACACAAGCTCGTCGGGGTCGTCCTGCGTCCCGCAGCGCTTCTCAACGTCGTACGCCACTACATCATCCCGCTCCCGGTCGAGACCGAATCCGGAGGGACCCGGACGGTCAAGGCCGTCGCCCGGCACCAGCAGTACCGGGCGACGGAGAAGTCCGTACACAGGCTGCTCACCGGCAGGACGCGCGGCGACTCTGTGGCCGACGACGAGCGTGGCGGGATCATCTGGCACACCCAGGGCTCTGGCAAGAGCCTGACCATGACGTTTCTCGTGCGCCGGATCCATCTGCACCACCGGCTCAGCGAGTTCATGGTCGTGGTCGTCACCGACCGCACCCAGTTGCAGGACCAGCTCTCCAAGACACTGAAGCTGAGCGAGTCCGACGTCGAGACCGCCGCGACCCGCCCGGAGATGGAGGGACTGCTACGGGACGGTGGGCGGCGGGTCGTCTTCGCGATGATCCAGAAGTACGGAACCGGGTTCACCTTCGCTGCCGAGGCGACGGGCGACGAGGACGACCGGGACCTGGCAGAGGAGTACCAGGAAGCCGCGCGAGCCAGCGTGGGCCGGGAGGCCGACACCCAGCCGCCCGCGGTGAACTTCCCTGAGTGCAATACCTCGTCTGACATCCTGGTCCTGGTCGACGAGGCTCACCGCTCACACACCAACACGCTGCACGCCGCCCTGCGCAAGGCCATTCCCAGGGCGGCGAAGATTGGTTTCACTGGCACGCCGATCATGACGGGCCGGCTGGAGGACACCCGCCGGATCTTCGGCGGCTTCCTCGACACCTACCGGATGGCGGAGGCCGAGCACGATAGGGTCGTCGTCCGCATCCGCTACGAGGGCCGCACCGGTGAGGGCAAGGTCTTCGACAAGGACGGCCTCGACCGGAACTTTGCGGATCTGGTCCGCGACCTCACCGACGACAAGCGAAACGCGCTCCGGCGCTCGCCCACCGCACGCGACGTCGCCGAAACCCAGCCTATGATCCGCGCGAAGGCCGAGGACATGCTGGAGCACTGGGTGACCTGGGTGTTGCCCGGCGGCGGCTTCAAGGCTCAGGTCGCAGCGGTCAGCCGGAAGGCGGCCGTCGAGTACCACCATGCGCTGCGGCTGGCACGCGACGCCCTCCTGACCGAACTCGCCGCATTCGAGCCGGAGTCAGTGGCTGGCCTTCCCCTCGAGAAGCTGCCCCGCCGACAGCGCTACCTCTACCAGGCCCACCAGTACCGCGCCCTCCTGCGCCGCATCGACTTCGTGCCGATCATTTCGCCGGGCGCGGAGCGGAAGCGCCGTGAGTGGTTGCACTGGACGGACAAGGATCGGCAGAAGGCCTACATCGAGCGTTTCCACCAGGCCTTCCCTCACCTGCCGTCCGAGCCGGAGTGGGTCGCCACCACACCCTTCCACGTACCAGCGTCGGACGCGCCGACGACGAGTCCCGCCGGGGACAACCCCTGGTCCAAGGTTGCCTTCGAGCAGCCGCAGACCAAGGAGGCGATTGGGCCCGACCCCGTCCACCCCGAGAGCCCGATCGCCTTCCTCATCGTGAAGTCCATGCTGCTCACGGGCTTCGACGCCCCGCGCGAGCAGGTGCTCTACCTGGACCGGCCGATCCGCGACGCCGAGCTCCTCCAGGCCGTCGCCCGGGTCAACCGGCCGATGCCGGGCAAGGACGTGGGCTACGTCGTCGACTACCACGGAGTCTTCGAGCACCTGTCCGGCGCGCTGGCCGCCTACCAGCAGGCTGACATCGACGACACGATGCGCAGCCTGTCGGAGGAGATCGATGGCCTCGGGCCGGCGGCAGAAGCGGTGCGCACCTACCTGCGTGCGCATGGGGTGACAGAGGCAGACCTCGCCGACCTCGGTCGGTTGGGCTCCGCGGCGCTGGCTTTCGAGGACGAGACGGCGCGGTTCGGGTACGACGAGGTGCTGAACCAGTTCCTCGCCGTGCTGGAACGTGTTCTCCCGCACGAGCACGGCCTCGACTACGTCGCCGACGCCCGGCGCTGGGGGACGCTCCAGAAGCGCATCCGCAGGCTCTACCGGGATGCGCCGGGCGGCGCGTTCACCCTGCGGCGCTACGGTCGCAAGGTCCGCGCGATGATCGCCGACCACCTGGAGGGCCCGGAGATCGAGCAGGTCATCGCGCCCGTTTCGCTCGCCTCGCAGGTCTTCGACGACAGGGTGCGCGCTCTTCCCCCGCGCGAGGCTGCGGCGGAGATGGGGCACGCGCTCCGCTTCCACCTGGAGGAGCGGGTCAAGCGGGAGGACCCGGCGAAATACGCGAAACTCTCCGAACGCCTGGAGGAGATCCTTCGGGAGCTGGCTGGACGTTTCGAGGAGCAGATCGAGGTATTCGGCCCGCTGATCGAACAGGCCCGGCGAGAGGACGAGGAAGACCCGAAGCTTGCGGGGCTCAGCCCGCTGGAGCAGCGGGTCTACCGGCTGCTGGAGCAGTTGATCGCGGAGAATCCGGGAGTCGCGCGGAGGGACGGGGCCACCCGGCCACTCGTCGACGTAGTGTGCGACACGGCCGCGCAGATCATGGTCAAGGTGTCGTTCCAGGGGCAGCACCAGGACCTCGACGCGTTGGCGAACAGCATCCAGAACCAGTTGATAAAGGGCGGTATGCGGCCCGCCGGCTCGGACTGGGCACCCCTGCGGGACATCGCGCAGAGCCTAGCGGCGTATGCGGCGGATAACCGGCGGCAGTTTCTGGGCAGGTTGCGGGGAGAATAGGCCAGGTGATCGCTTTTACCGACAACCGCATGCTCCCGCCTCTTGCCGAAGGAGATCGGCTCACCGTGGACGACCTGGCGCTGCGCGTGCAGGTCAGCGCCCGCCGCAAGCGGTTCGCGCTGACAGTGGAGGCGGACGCCGGGCTGACGCTGCACGCGCCCGAGGGCCGTCAGGCAGGGGACGCAGAGCGGTTCGTCCGCGACCACCGGGCCTGGTTGATGGCCAAGGTCGGCGTGCGTGAGCGGACTCGTCCGCTGAATCCCGCGAAGCGGCTGATCGAGGGCGAGGTCTTCCGCTACCTGGGACGGACGTACCGGCTGGCGATCGTGGCGGACCCGCCTGCCGATGGCAGAGTACGCCTGATCGCTGGGCGGCTGGTCATGGGCAGGGAACAGGCCGAGGACCCGATCCGTGGGCGGGCGGTGCTGGTCGACTGGTACTGCCGAGCCGGTGACGCCTGGGCGGCAGGGAGGCTGCAGCCCTGGGCGGCTCGAATGTCCGTGACCCGGCCGGTGGTGGACGTACGCGATCTTGGCACACGGTGGGGTGTGTACCGGCCTGAGCTGAAGGGGCCCGGGCCGGGTCGTATGAGCCTCGGTTGGCCGCTCTTCCAGCTGCCGATGCACCTGGTGGACTACGTCATCGCACACGAGCTTGCACATGTGCGGGTCCCTGGACATGGTGCCGACTACTGGCGGCTGCTGAGGTCGGCTCTGCCCGAATGTGAGTCCCGTCGCGGGGAGCTCGATGAACTGGGGCGACGCATGTGGATGGGGGACGTGGTTTAGCAGGGGGTGCTCGGTGGCGGTGCCGGGCCTTAAGTTCGATCACGATGATATCGGTATCTGCGCTACCGTCGAGCGGAGCGGACCGGGATAGGCACATTGGGGTGGGCATGGCCAGGACGAACAACGGCGACCTCACAGCAGTTCGACAGGTCGGTCGCATGCTGGATGCGGCGTTCGACGGTCGTATCGACATGTCCGACTTCGAAAGCAATTCTGAGGAGCAGCGCAAGAAGGCATTCCGGTCCCGAGCGCTGGCCGCCCTGGCCGTGCGCATGGTCACCGGTTGGCAGAACACGGACGCAGCGGAAGCGGTCATCGACGGGCGGGACGACCAGGGCATTGACGCCATCGCCGTCACGAGTAGCCCTCCGCATGTCTACCTGGTGCAGGCGAAGTGGAGTGACCAGGGGCGGGCGACAGCTCGAACCGATGCCATCCTCAAGATGTTCGCCGGGCTGAGGCTGATCGATGGGGAAGAGAGTAGCCAGTTCAACCCGCGCGGTCAGCTGTTGGCCGAGCAGGCCAAGGAGGCGATGAGCGAGCAGGCGGTTGGTGTCACGCTGGTCACCGTTCTGATGGGCGCCGAGCCGCCGTCCAGAGAAGTTCTCAATGAGCTGGCCAACGGAGAGCGTGAGTTCAACACTCATGGCGACAGGGTCGACCATCGCTTCCTACACGCTTCGGATGTGTGGAACTGGGCGCGTGCGGACGCCGCACCGGCGCCCGTGACCATGTCGGTGAAGATGGATCCGTGGTTCTCCCTCGACGTACCCCACCAAGCGTTCCAGGGAGTGGTCAAAGCGGAGCAGGTTGCCAGCTGGCTGGACACCCACGGCACCAGACTCTTCGAACTCAATATCCGGAACCCGTTGGACGGCACGCTCGCGAATGAGGAGTTGGTCGCCACACTGACGGATGAACCCTCGTTGTTCTGGTACTTCAACAACGGAATCACCGTGCTCTGTGACACGGTGGATCCGCTGTACGACTCGATGCGAAATCCCCACGGCGGACCGGTGGTTCTTCGGCTCACCGGGGCGAGCGTCGTCAACGGTGCTCAGACGGTCAGAGCGGTCCAACGAGCACTCGAGTCTTCCGATGATCCGGCGACAGCGCGCGTAGGTGTCCGGGTGATCGCGACCGGTGGTGCGACCGACTTCTCCTCGCGCACCACCCGGGCCACCAATCGGCAGAATCAGGTTGGGCCGCGTGATTTCGCCGCCCTGGACCCGGTACAGGCGGAGATCCGTGCCGATCTCCGGGCCGAGCTGGGCAAGTCGTACTCGGTGAAGCGTGGCGAACTGAGCCCGTCACCCGAGACGGGTTGCTCGCTTGATGAGGCGGCTGCTGCCCTTGCCTGTGCCCACCCGAACGCCGAGTATGCAGGCAGGACGGCCAGTTCACTGGACACGTTGTGGGAGCGCGGAAGCAAGGAGACCTACGACATCCTCTTTCGCCCGCAGCCGAGTGCCTTCCAAGTATGGCGCTCTGTCGTGACGATGCGGCTGATCCGTAATGAGCTGCACCGGCTGCGACCCACGTATGAGAAGCTCCCGGCCGCCGTCCTCGAGCACGGTACCTACCTGATGTGTCATTTGGTGTTCCGCCAGTTGGGGACGGACCGGATTGACGACCCGGACCTCGATTGGGAGGGCGACTTTCTGCCCCAGGTGCCCGCGGCCGTCGAGGCGCAGCTTGCCGCACTGGTCGACGTCCTCGAAAAGGGTTACACGTCCCGGGTGCAGGGACTCCTCAGCGATCCCGACAAGTGCCGCGAGCTCGCCGCGAAAGTTGTCGGACTCGGGGCTACGGGTGGGGATACGGCCGGACTAGTCGACCGGTACGGCAAGCAGACTCAGGCGCGAAAGCGGCGACGGCCCAATGCCGTGCCCACGCTGGTCGATCACCAGGCGATCAAGGAGGGGACACCGCTGCGTTTCGTGCCGATGAACTCCATCGAGCAGGAGGCCCTGGCCGACTGGTTGGCGGAGGACGATCGGCGTTCCCGAGTCACTTGGATCAACGACCGGACGAAGCCGCTGCTCTGGGAGGCAGACGGCCTGCGGTACTCGCCTTCCGGGCTGGTCACGCTGATGTGGGGGCAGGCGAGGTGGGAAGAGCGGCCGGTCTCCAACCAGGGGACGGCCCGCTGGCAGACGTTGGAGGGCGTCACTCTGGCAGCACTGGCCTTTGCGCTGCAAGACGGTAATGCCGAGTCTGACTGAGCCTATCTGGGGCACTCCGACACAGCGCCGAGCTGGCGAGTGGTGAGCGGCCGGCAGCTCCAGGTGGGGCCCGGTAGGTGTCACGGCGCGGACCCTTGTAGAGAAGCGACAAGACGGTCGAAACCGTCGTCGAGTCGCTCCCGGCTGCCTCTGGTGGACGGCCGGTGGACGGACGCCTATGGACGGAATGGCACCGGGTGGCACGGGCCAACCTGCCAAACGCACTCTGATCAGCTGAAACATCACGAGACGGCATGGCTCGGCACCGCGCATCACGACCGCCGATGATCTCGTAATGCGTAGGTCGCGGGTTCGAATCCCGCAGGCGGCTCTGTAGAAGCCCCAGGACTCACTCGCCGTGACCTGGGGCTTTTGCGTGTCCGGGGTGGGGTGGCGGGTGGTGCTCCGGAGCTCTGGCGCTCCGCGCTGCGAGGCGGAGCCGGGGCCGTGCAGGTGGTTGCCACAAACAGTGGGCGGGATTTCGGGCTCGTGGTCGTTTAATTCTTTAGTAAACGGATGTTCAAATTCCAAGGAGAACTCTCCGGCCGGAAGCGCGTTGACGCTCGAACGGGGCGCGGGGTAGCGTTTCGACGGGCTGCTCAAGAGGTCTGCGTGACTGGCGAGCATCATCGGAGCCCCGGGTGTTCACGGTTCTTCAAGTCGGTTGAATTCGGAACAGATTGGGTGTCGGGGGCCGACCGGGGCCAGTCGGGGCGGAAGGAGTGGTCCCCGGTGGAATGGGTCGGCAGTTCCGGGGATTTCAGGGCATTCTCATGGGATTCGCCCCCGGTCCGCCTGTCCCGATGCCGGTCGGCATCCAGGGTGCACGGCAAAAACGGGGGAAATGTGGAATATCTCGTACAGGTTTCCCGACCTTCCGGTCGGGCCGGACGGTCGAGTGCAGCGGACCCGGCCGGGGCGGCCCGGGTGGCGGCGGGCGATCTCACGGCCGTGGCCCGGGCCGGTGCCGAGGTGTGGCTGCTCTGCGTTCCGAGTCCGCCCTGCAGGGGCTGGAGAACCTCCGCGCCGGGCACGCCGATGACGTCGGCGCGCGGAGTGCGCGGGTCTCGCTGCTCATCCACCGCCGCCAGGCCGCGGAGCTGATGCGGGAGACCGGCGTCGGCTCCTCTCTTCCGGTCGGAGCCGGCCCCCGATTGCGGACCTCCGCTCAAATCCAGGTCAGGCGCCTGCCGGCCTGGAATCGGTATGCGGGCGGGTCGAGCGGCTTCGGTGGGGCGGTCCCGGTGGGCCGGAGGGCCATTTACTGAAATGATCATGGGGGAACGGTGGAGGTTGACGGCGAATCCCGGTGTCTGCGAAGCTCATTGGTGGGGGATTGTGTACTCCGGCGCTGCTCAAGCCCCTTCCCTGTAAAGGGATTTGATCCGCTCATGGCGAGTCTGCAGGGCCGGTGGGGGAATTTTGCTCATGTCAACTCGTAAAGGTGTTTCACGCGTAGAGGACCTCGAAGTGGCAGATGAAATGTCGCAGGTCTTCGCAGAAATGCAGGCATTGCTCGAATATGCCGTTTCTCAGCGGCAGTTGCAGTGTGCCGCCGAAAACCGCTCACAGTTGGTGCCGGCCGCGGATCTCGGCGGCGCGGGTCGCGCGCTGCGGGAGTGCCTGGCCGCGGCGAAACAGTTGATCGGCATTCTGCTGCCGTCCGATCCCGAGTCCATCGAGCTGATCGAATCGGCGGTCCGCGACTGCGGCGGCCTGGCCGACGGGGTCCGGCTGCAGGTCCTCTGCTCGCGGGAGGTCGCCGAGCTGAAGCGGTTCGGCGAGTACAAGGACGCGTGTTCGGCGTTCGACTTCCGGGTCACCGATGCTCCCGTGCACGGGGCGGTCCTGGTCGACGGGGAGGTGGCGCTGATGCAGTCGTCGCCGGGTGACGGAGCGGGAACGGAGGCGACCCTGGTCCGCTCCCCGGCCGTGGTGCGGACGCTGAACGCGCTGTTCGCCGGCGCCTGGCGGCGGGCCACACCGCTGGTGAGCGAGCGGTTCCGCAACGGATTCGCCAAGGAGGTGCTGCGCTGCCTCAGCGAGGGGTACACCGACGAGGCGGCCGCGCGGGAGCTGTGCGTCTCGACCCGTACCTACCGCAGGCACGTGGCGGACCTGATGGGAGCGCTTGGCGCCAACTCCCGCTTCCAGGCCGGCATCATCGCGGCCGAGTTCGGACTGCAGCCGACCGGCGTGGTCACCCGACGGGTGCCCTGACCGACGGTGCACTGACTGACGGTGCCCGGGCCGGCGGCCCGGGCACCTGCCGTTGCCCGGAGCGGTGGAGCTGCGCGTGTTCCGGATCTCCCCGCCCGCCGTACAGCAGAGCGGCCGGGTCGGTGTGGAGTCCTTGCCCGGGCGACGGGGCGGGCCATCCCCATCCGATCCCATCCGATCCCAGGCATACATGCGGGGGAACCGGGGAAGCCTTCGGCGGGCCGGGACCGGCTCCCGGGCGACGGGGTGCGGGCCGCCCGAGTCCGCAAGCTGTCAAAAACCACGCCGAAACCCGGAACCGGGGCCGTCCGGTGTCAACTTCCGGACTCCGCCATGGTCGTGGGCCGCCCGCCTGGCCTAGCGTCGATCCTGCTCCTGACGGGGCCCACGGCGAAATTCCGTGGTGTTTTCACCGGGGCGGAATCACGCGAGCGGCGCCCCGTGAACGGGGGATTCGATGGAGTGGAAAACTCCCAAGGGGATGGCTGACGGCGACGTCGTGGTCACCGGCCTCGGGGCGGTGAGCGGCCTGGGCGGCTCGGTCGGGGCGCTGTGGGCCGGGCTCCTGGCCGCCGACCGCCGGCCCGATCAGGCACCCGGGGACTACGGGCCGGGGGAGCGCCCCCCGGTCTATCTGCTGGACCCGTCGGCCGCGGGCCGCGAGCGTGCTTCGGACCGGTCTCCCGGCCGGGCCGGGCAGGCGGCCGTCGACGCCGTCGGGCAGGCCCTGGCGGATGCCGGACTGCGCCCCGGCGAGCTGACCGAGCTGGGGCTCACCGTGGGAACCACGCTGGGCGACATCGACTTGGTGGAGAACGCGGAGCCGGGCGCAGCGCCGCCCGGAGGCGCCTACCGGGTGTCCGCTGCGGTGGCCGCCCGGCATCGGCTCTGGGGTCCCAACCAGACGTTGAGCACCGCCTGTTCGGCCGGCCTCTACGCGGTGATCCGGGCCTGGGAGCTGATCGGGAGCGGCGCGGCGGAGGTGGTCGTCGCCTGCGGTACGGACAGCTACTCGCGGGTCGCGCTCGCCGCCCTGGACCGGTTCGGCCTGGTCGACCCGGAGCTCTGCCGGCCGTTCGACGCGGCCCGGCAGGGCATGGTGACCGGCGAAGGAGCGGCCGCCGTGGTGCTGGAGTCCGCCGCGCACGCGCGCCGGCGTGGTGCGCCGGTCCATGCCGTGCTGGGCCGCGCGGGGGTGAGCTGCGACGGCCACCACCCGACCGCGCCGGAGCCCGGCGGCGCCCAGCTGGGCCGGGCGATCGCCGCCGCCCTCGACGGTGCGGGCGGGCCGGTCGGGGCGGTGGTGCCGCACCGGGCCGGGATCGCCGTGAACGACGCGGTGGAGACCGCGGCGATCGCGCGGGCGCTCGGTGCCGCGGCGGCGACCACGCCGGTGTTCGGTATCAAGGCGGTGCTCGGGCACACGGCCGGGGCGGCCGGCCTGTTCGCCTGCGTGGCAGCTGTTCTGATGCTCCGTCATCGCACCGTCCCGCCGAACGCGCACGTCTCGGTGCCGGATCCGGACTGCCCGCTGCAACTGCCGGTGGGAGCGGTTCTGCCACTGGTGCACCCGCGGGTGCTGGTCAGCGCCACCGGCTTCGGCGGCAACAACGCCGCGCTGGTCCTGGAGGCGGCCCGGTGAGCATCGTCGTCAGCGGCCAGGGACTGCTGGTGCCGGGCGTCCGGGGGCCGGCCGACCTCGCCCGGCCGGACGCCGCGCCGGCGGCACCCGCGCAGGACTGGTTCGACCCGGTCGCGCACCTGGGGCGGCGCGGCTGGAAGTACCTCAGCCCGGCCACCCGCTACCTGCTCGCGGCGGCCAACGCCGCCCTCGGCCGGACCCACGGCGACCCGGCCGCCGAGGGCCGGCGCGCCGATCGGTTCGGCATCTCGGTGGGCACCCACCACGCCATCGGCGCGCTGCACGTGCGGCTGGACGAAGAGGTCCGCCGGGACGGGGCGGCCGGTCTGAGCCCGGCCGAACTGCCGGGCTTCTCGGTCAACATGCCGGCCAGTCAGGCGGCGATCTCGCTCGGCTGCCGGGCCTTCTCGGTGACCCTGACCAACCCGGTCGTCGCGGGCCTGGAGGCGGTGGTGTTCGGCGCCGACGCACTGCGCCGGGGCCGGGCCGACCGGGTTCTCGCGGGGGCCACCGAGGCCGCGCCGGCGGCCGGGGGCCCGCCGTACGACGGCGCGGCCGCCCTGGTCCTGGACGTGGTGGGGCACGGTGCGGCGGCCGGGCGCCCGGAGCTCCTCGGCGGGCTGTCCAGATTCGTCCCAACCGGTGCGGACGGAGGGCCCGATCCCGCCGCGGCCCGCGCCGCCGCCGCACAGGTGGCGGCGCTGGCCGCCCGGGCGGGTGGCGCCGGGCGGATCGGCTACGCGTTCTGCGGCCCGCCCGGAACCCGGCTGCTGGACGAGGCGGTCCGGCACGCACTGGAGAGCGCCGGCACCAGGGCCGAACCGGTGCCTTCGACGGGGGCCGACGCGCGCTTCGGCACCACTTCGGGCCTGCTGCGACTGGCGGCCCTGCTCGGCCGGCCCGAACCGGGCCTCACCGTGGCGGTCTCCGCCGACGGCCACCTCAGCGCCGTGGTGGCCCGGGGCGCCGACTGAGCGCTTCTCGACACACCGCAACACAACGGGGGAAACACCATGCAGGTCCATGCTGCGGAACAACGGCACCGTGCGCGCCCGACGGCCGGTGCCCGGATGAGAGGACGCGCTCCCTACGGCTATCTGGCCGTCGAGCGCGTGGTGGCCGGGCGGCGCGAACGCACGCTCGCGCCCGACGAGCGGACGGCGGCCGTGGTGCGCCGGATCTTCGGCGAGTACGCCGAGGGGAGCGGACTCCAGCTGATCGCCGAGCGGCTCACGGCTGACGGGATCCCGAATCCCGGCGCGGAGGGCGGGCGCGGCGCGGACGGTGCCGCGGCCTGGTCCAAGAGCGCGGTGCGGGCGATCCTGGTGAACACCCGCTACAGCGGCCGGTGCTCGGCCGGCAGTCCACTGGGGCACCGGCCGATCGTGCCGGCCGAGATCTTCGACAGGGTGGAGAGCAGGTTCGCGACCCGGCGCAGCGCGCCGGCGAGGTCCCACGAGCATGCCCAACGGCCGTACGCGCTGCGGGGGCTGGTTCGCTGCGGACGCTGTCAGCGGCTGATGCAGGGCACCTGGAACAACGGCGAGCCCTACTACCGGTGCCGGTTCCCGGCCGAGTACGCCAGCGCCAGCCAGATCGACCACCCGAGGAACGTCTACCTGCGCGAGCAGACGGTGCTCGAACCGCTGCACTCCTGGGTGCTGAAGAACTGCTCGCCGAGCCGGCTGCTGAGCCTCGACGGCTCGGTGGTGAGGCACGAGCGGGTGCTGCGCTCCACCGCGGTGAAGCTGCGGCAGCTCCGGGAGGCCGGGGGCGACTGCCGGGCCGAGGTCCTGCGGTCCTTCGGGCTGGGCCTCACCTTCGCCGACCACGACCGCACGCTGCACATCAAGGCGGAGCTCGGTCCCGGAATTCCGGTGGTCCGGGGCAGCGTCGTGCTGTGATCCCGCACCGGACGGCACGATCGGAATTCTGCGAACACCCATGGAAAGCCTGCGGGATTTCGGCGGACGAATAGCGTTCACGACGAAAGCCGCCGGGACGGAGGAGATATCTGATGGCTGTGCAGAACATGGTGGACGGCGAAGAACTGCGTGAGCTGGTGGCCGATGCGCTCGATGTCGAGCCGGAATCGCTCACCGACGACGCACTCTTCATCGAGGACCTGAACGTGGACTCGCTGGTGGCGCTGGAACTGGCGGTGACGCTGGAGCGCAGGTACCAGGTGAAGATCGACGAGTCGGAGATCGTGACGATCCGCCGCCTCACCGACGTGCGCGAGCTGCTGACCCGGAAGCTGGGCGGATGAGCCCGTCCCCGCTGCTGGCCGAGGAGGAGCCGGTCCGGATCGAGGAGTTCGTGGTCGAGACCCGGCAGTGGGTCGATCCGGACCACCCGGTCTTCGCCGGACACTACCCGCGGTTCCCGCTGCTGCCCGGGGTCTTCCTGGTGGACGCCGTCCACCGGGCCGTGCTGCGCCACGCGGCGGAGCGGGGACTGGCTGCGCCGCGGCTGGCCGAGGTCGGCTCGGTGCGGTTCGCCGCACCGGTCCTGCCGGGCGACACCCTGACCGTCGAGTGCACGGTCACCGCCGTGGACGGGGGCTGGGCCGTGCGGGCCGGCTGCCGGACCGGGCGGGGCAAGACGGCGACCATGCGGTTGCGGTACGCGAAGCCTGCCGACCGAGAGAGGGGCTGACGAGCCATGCGGGAGAACCCGCGCTACCTACTGATCGAGAGCCAGGGCAACTGGGCGGGCCCGAACGCCGGCCGGTTCCTGGACGACGCCGTGGCGCTGGCCGACGCGGGCCGCGAGGTCTCGGTCTTCCTCGTGCAGGACGGCGTGTTCGCCGCCGTGCCGGGCGCCGTGCCGGCGGTCGACCGGCTGGCGGAACTGGCGGTACCGGTCTGGGCGGACGACTTCTCGGCCGCACAGCGATCGCTCCCGGCCCGTTCGCTGGCCCCGCACGTCGAGGTGGTCGGCATGGACGCGGTGGCGCGGCTGCTGATGGCCGACGGCTGCAGGACGGTGTGGCACTGATGGCCGGCGGGATCGTGCAGCGACGCTGGGACCTGCTGCTGGTGGTCACCGCGGCGCCGCACTCCAACGACGTGATCACCTCCGCGCTGCGGCTGGCCCAGGCCGTCCTCGACGAGGGCAGGACCGTCCGGCTCTGGGCCTGCGGTTACGCCAACATGCTCACCCAGCAGTCGCAGGGCGAGACCAAGCTGGTCAACACCCGCGACCCGCAGGGGTACTACCCGTCCAGCGTGACCGTCGTACGCCGCATGCTGGCGGCGCACGGCTCGCGCTTCGCGTGGATCGCCTGCACCGCGTGCAGCGCCGAGCGGGGCGCCACCGACCACATCGCCGAGGTCCGGTTCCGCTCGCCGATGCGCTTCGTCTCCACGATCGAGAGCGCCGACAAGACCGTCTTCATCGGAGGTGCCTGATGTCGGACTACCGGGTGCTCGGGGTCATCGACCGGGCCTACCGCGGTGCCGTCGAGGTGCAGTTCTTCGACGCCCTGTACGGGATCCTGGACTTCCGGGAGCAGCTGGGCGCGGTCGCGCTGGCGCTGCGCGGTGCGGCGGTCACGCTGGCCGTGGACGAGACGGAGTACCAGCCGGTGCTGGAGCTGGGGGCGGTCCGGATGGACACCCTGCCCGACTACCGCAGGTCGGTCCGGGCGCTGGTGGCCGAAGGGGTGCCGGTCATGGTCGACGAGCCCGACCTGCGCCGCCTGGGGTTCACGCCCGAGGACCTGGTGCCGGGGGTGGCCTGCCTGGACACCAACCGGCTGGCGGCCACGTGGGACGAGTACGACGGGGTGTGGTTCGTGTGACCGCGGTGTCCGCGCCGGTCCTGCCGGCGGCCCCGGCCGGGGTGCCGGTCATCAAGTCGCTGATTCCGCACCGCTTCCCGATCCTGCTGGTGGACCGGGTGCTGGAGCTGGCCGCGGGCCGGAGCATCGTCACCGTCAAGGCGGTGACCTGCAACGAGCCCTGGTACCAGGGGGTGGCGGACGACGCCACCCAGGAGCAGCTCGGCTATCCGGTGCCGCTGCTGATCGAGTCCTGGTGCCAGTCCGCGGCGCTGCTCGCGGCCTGGGACCAGCCCGCGGAGCAGGTGGCCGGCCAGGTCGCCGTCTTCGGCGGGATGTCCGACGTGGTGGTCCGCGGTGCGGCGCTGCCCGGGGACGTGCTGCGGCACGAGGTGCGGATCAGCCGGGCGCTGGACGGGGTGTGGTTCTTCGAGGGCCGGACCCTGGTGGACGGCGAACCGGTGCTGGAGGTCGGCTCGGTGATGACCGCGCTGCGTCCTGCCTCGGCGCTGCTGCCGGACGGGACGGCGGTGTGAGCGGCACCGGGCGGGCGGGTCCGTTCGCCTTCGCCACCCCGCTGCGGGCCGTGGACCGGGTCGAGTTGCGCTCGGGCACCGGGGGGCCGGGCACGCGGGTGCACTCCGTCAAGGTGGTGACCACCGCCGACCCGTACATGGCGGGGCACTTCCCCGACCTGCCGATGCTGCCCGCGGTCTTCCTGCTGGAGGGCGTGCGGCAGGCCCTGGTGGAGGCGCTCGGTCTGGACGATCCGCCGCAGCTGCTGGAGGTGCGCTCGGCCCGGCTGCTGGCGCCGATGCTCGGCGGGGACGAGATCCACGTGGACGCGGCCGCCGAACCCCGGCCGGACGGGCGCGGGTGGGAGGTGCAGGCCGAGTGCACCCGCCGGGACGGCACCCCGGTGGCGCGGCTCAAGGTCGTGCTGGGCGAGGACGCGCCGGCCGCGGCGAGCCCGGGACCGGCGCCGCCGTGGCCGGAGCCGGCAGCCGCCGGGCCGGTGCTGGACCACGCCGCGATCCGTGACCTGCTCCCGGTCCGGCACCCGATGCTGCTGGTGGACCAGGTGGTGTCGGTCGTGCCCGGGCGGGAGATCTGCGCGGTCAAGGCGGTCTCCGGCAGCGAGCCCTGCTACCAGGGCCTGCCCGAGGGGCTGGGCGGGGACCGGTACGCCTATCCGCGCACCCTGGTGTTCGAGTCCTTCGGCCAGACGGCCGCCCTGCTCTGGCTGGCCAGTGCCGGGGCCGGCCTGCCCGAAGGGGTGCTGATGCTCGCCGCGATCCGCGGCTGCCGGTTCTCCGGGGCGGTGCATCCGGGCATGGTCCTGCGCCACGTCGTGCGCCTCGAACAGCTGGTCTCCGGGACGGCGTTCCTCTCCGGGGAGATCTGGGCGGCGGACCGCCGGATCGCCGTGGTGGACTCCCTGGTGGCGGTCAACCGGCCCGGGGCGGCGGTGCGCAGCCGGCGCTGATCCTTCGACACCTCTTGCGAGTTCCTGGCCCTGCCATATTCCGGCAGGGCCATTCGCTGTTTCATGGGGGTTTGTTGATCGGTGATTCCGGCTATTTCTGTGAACTCCCATAGCGGCTCGCCGGGGGTCTGGGGATTCGCCTACTGTGAGAAGCACGGAACGGGGGATCGGCCCCTTCCAGGGTAATTCCTGAGAGGTTGATGGAAATGACTGTTGTCGTCAGGGAAGATCTGATCGAGGAAATCCGCGACATCGTGGCCGAGGTGCTGGAGCTCGAGCCCGAGGAGATCACCGAGACGAGCCACTTCATCGAGGAGCACGAGGCGGACTCGCTGCGCGCCATCGAGATCCTCGCCCGGCTCGAGAAGAAGTACAAGGTCGAGATCCCGCAGTCGGAGCTGCCCAAGATGATCAACCTCACCGAGGTCTACAACGTGCTGGCGCAGCACGCCGGCTGGCTGGCCTGACCCATGCGACGGGTGGTCATCACCGGCCTGGGGCCTGTGTCGAGCATAGGTATCGGCGCGTCCGCCTACGGCGAGGCGCTGCGGACGGGCGTGAACGGGGTCTCCCCGATCGCCTGCTTCGATTCCAGTGGTTTTCCGTACTTCATGGCCGGAGAGGTGCACGACTTCCGGCCTGAGCGCATGGTCCGGCGACTGTCCGTCGAAGAGTGGGGCCGTACCAGCCTGTTCGCGGCGTCCGCGGCCCGGCTCGCGGTCGCGGACGCCGGGATCGACGAGGACGAACTCGCGGCCTCCAGGGCCGGATCGAGCATGGGGACCACCGGCGGTGAGTCCCAGGTCCTCGAGCGGCTCACCGGCGACGCCCTGGAGGTCGGGTTCGGGGCCCTCGACCCGGGCCTGGTCCGCCAGGTCTCCAGCGCCCGGCTCTCCCAGGCCGTCAACCGCGAACTGCGGCTGAGCGGCGACGCGGTGACGCTCTCCACCGCCTGCTCCGCCAGCAACTACGCGCTCGGCTACGCCTACGACCTGATCCGCACCGGCGAGGCGGACTACATGATCGCCGGCGGTGCGGACTCGGTCGGACGCTGGTCGCACGCCGGCTTCTACCGGCTCGGCGCGCTCACCGAGAAGGCGTGCTCGCCGTTCGACAAGGACCGGTCCGGGATCATCACCGGCGAGGGCGGTGCCGCGATGTTCCTGGAGAGTCTGGACTCCGCGCTCGCCCGCGGCGCCCGGATCCATGCCGAGGTCCTCGGTTACGGGCTGAACTGCGACGCCAACCACATGGTGGCCCCGCACCGGGCCAGCATCGCCGAGTGCATGCGGCTGGCCCACCGCAACGCCCGGATCAAGGCCTCGGACGTGGACTACATCTGCGCCCACGGGACCGGAACGCCGGCCAACGACCTGGTCGAGGCCGGGGCGGTGGTCGACGTCTTCGGCGACAACCCGCCGCCGATCAGCTCCACCAAGTCGATGCTGGGCCACACCATGGGCGCGGCCAGCGGTCTGGGCGCCATCGCGTCGGTGCTCGGCATCACCGGCTCGTTCCTGCCGCCCACCATCAACTTCCACACCCCGGACCCGCAGATGCCGCACATCGATCCGGTGCCCAACGTGGCACGGGCGGCCGATGTGCGGATCGCCCAGGTCAACGGGTTCGCCTTCGGTGGCAACAACGCCATCGTCATCCTGGGGAGGCACGAGTGAGCACGGCGCTCGCCATCACCGGCTTCGGCGTGCTGTCCGGCGCCGGCATCGGGCCGCGCGCACTGGCGGCCGCTCTCGACGCCCGGCGTCCCGAACCCGCCGATGTGAGCGGCATGTTCGAGGATCCGCTGCCGCACCCGCGGGCGCACGCACTGGTCGACTTCGACCCGCGCGCGCACCTCGGTCGCAAGGGCACCTCCTTCTTCGACCGCAGCACCGCGCTGTCCATGGTGGCCTGCAAGGAGGCGCTGGCCGACAGCGACCTCGCGGTCGACGACGACAACCGCGCCCGGGTCGGCATCACCCTGGGCACCACGGCCGGCAGCGCCAAGTCCACCAGCGACTACAGCCGGGACACCTTCACCCAGGACCGGCCCTACCTGGTGAACCCGCTGCTCTTCCCCAACGCCGTGATGAACTGCGCGGCCGGGCAGGCCGCCATCCGGTACGGCCTGCAGGGGGTCAACGCCACCATCGCGGGCGGTCCGATGGCCATGCTGAACGTGCTGCGCTACAGCCGGAACCTGATCGGCTGCGGCTACGTCGACGCCCTGCTCACCGGCGCCGTCGAGGAGTTCAGCCCGCAGTCGGCCTGGGCCGTCCAGTACGGGCAGGCCGCCCGGGGCGGTGACCTGCCGCCCGGCGAGGGCGCCGCCGTCTTCGTGGTGGAGAGCGCGGACGCGGTGCGCGCGGCCGACCGCCGGATGGACGCCGAGGTGCTCGCGGTCGAGGTCGGCGTCTTCGACCCGGCCGAGCCGGGCGCCGTCGGCGCGGGCCTGGCCCGCTGCATCGGGCGGGCACTGGAGGCGGCCGGCATCCCGGCGGCCGGGGTGGTCACGGTGGCCACCGCCGCCAACGGCATGACCGATCTGGACGAGCTGGAGGAGGCGGCGATCGACGCCGTCCTCGGGGCCGGGACGCCGCGGCTGCGGGTCAAGGAGGCGACCGGCGAGGCGTTCAGCGCCTCCGGTGCCTTCCAGCTCGCCGCGCTGCTGGCCCGGCACCGGGCGGATCCCGCCCGGGACGGCGAGATCTCGCTCATCACGACCCGTTCGGCGGACGGCGCCGTCGGTGCCGCACTGGTCAGGGGGTGGAGCCGTGTCGGTGGTGATCACGGGTAGTTCGATGCTGAGCTGCCTCGGCGATCTCGACGAGACCTACCGGGCACTGCTCGCCGGCCGCAGCGGGGTCGCCCCGCTGCGGGTCGGCGACCCGCAGAAGCTGGGCGTCCGCAACGCCTACGGCATCGAGGACCGGGGCGCGGTGCACTCCGCCGCGCCGCGGCTGGCGGGCCGTTGGCTCGCCCGGTGCGTGCTGGACGCGTTGCGCCAGGCCCGGATCGACCCGGCCGGGCGCCGGGTGGCGGTGGTGGTCGGCACCGGACTGCGCGAGCTGCACGGGGTCGAGCAGTGGTACGCCGACGGAGCCGAGCTCCGGCTCGCCGAGCTTCACTTCGGCACCGCGGTGCGCTCGGTGCTGCCGCAGGCCACTGAGATCCACACGCTGACCAACGCCTGTGCGGCCTCCGGCTACGCGCTGGCGCTCGCGGCCGACCTGCTCGAACTGGGCGAGGCCGACGCGGTGGTGGCCGCCGGGTGCGACACCATGACCGAGTCGATGCTCGCCATGATCGGCCGGGTCGGCACGTCGACGGCCGACATGGTCCGCCCGTTCGACGAGTTCCGGGGCGGGGTGCTGCTCGGTGAGGGCGCCGCCGCGGTCGTCCTGGAGCGGGCGGGCTCGCGCCCCGACCAGCCGGCCGCCCAAGGGGTGCTGCGCGGGGTCGGAGTGGGCTGTGACGCCTACCACGAGACCGCCCCCGACCGGGCGGGCATCGTCGCCACCATGCGCGACGCGCACAGTCGGGCCGGAGTCACCCCGGAGGGCGTCGACCTGGTCCTCGCGCACGGCACGGCGACCGCGCTCAACGACCCCACCGAGGCGGCCGCGCTGCTGGAGGTCTTCGGCACCGGCGGACCGCCGGTCACGGCGATCAAGGGTGCCATCGGACACACCTCCGGCGGGGCCGCGCTGATGAGCCTGCTGGTCGCGCTGGCCGCGATGCGCCGGGGCGAGGTGCCCCCGGTGGTCGGACTGCGTGCGCCGATCGCGGCGGCGGAGAAGCTCGACCTGGTCTACGGACAGCCGCGTCCGGCCCGTCCGAGGGTGGCCCAGGTGAACGCGTTCGGCTTCGGCGGAGTGAACGCGGTGGCGATCGTGGAGGCCGTCGATGACTGAGCACGCCGACCTGATCAACGTGGCCGGCTGGGCCGTGCACGTACCCGGCCTGAGCGCGGCGGAGCTGCCGGGATCGCCGGCCGAGCCGGCCTGCCCGCCCGACCGTGCCCTCGAAGTACTGGGCCGCAAGGGCCTGTTGGGCAAGGACCCGAGCACCCGAATGGCGCTGTGCGCGGTGCACCGGGCACTCGGGCTGCCCCCGGGCCGGCTCGCCGAGCCGCTGCCCGGCGCGGCCGGCACGGCGGTCGTGGTCGCCTCCAACCTCGGCAACGTCGAGACCGTGTGCGAGGTGCTCACCGACGTGCGGGAGCGGTCGGTGTCCGCCGTGAGCCCGCTGGACGCGCCCAACGCCTCCAGCAACGTGATCGCCAGCAGCATCGCCATCCGCTACGGGTTCACCGGGCCCAACCTGATGGTGTGCAGCGGGGCGACCGCCGGCCTCGACGCGGTCCGGCTGGCCCAGCTGCTGCTGCGCTCGGGCCGTGCCGGGCGGGCGGTGGTGGTGGGCGTCGAGCCCGCCGATCCGGTGGCCCGACGGCTGGCCGAACTGCGCCCGGACCCGCCCGGCGAACTGCTCGCCGGCGCCGGCTGTCTTCTGCTCGGCCGTCCCGGCGCCTGGCCGTGGACCACCGGCCTGCACCTCGGTCCGGTCCGCCGGGCCGACCGCGCCGTCCCCGCCGACATCCGGCCGGGTGAGCTCTACGGGGCCGCCGGCGTGGTCCGACTCGCCGTCACGGCGGCCGGTCTCGCGGCGGGCGAATCCGCACACGTCGGCTGCGGCGACCCCGAGGACGGCTGGGCGAGCGTCCGACTCACCCGCGCCGCAGCCGAAGGAGCCGCAGCGTGACCGGCAGGAGGACCGGCTCCCAGCTCCCGGCCGGAGGGGACTTCCCCCGCCCCCCGGCCGGGACCACCCCCACCCGGGACGGCTGGACCAGGGTGGCCGCCGAGGACGGCCTCGAAGTGTGGCGCGGACCCGGTGAGGGCCCGCCCCTGGTCGCGGCCCACGGCATCGAGGACTCCTGGCGCAACTGGCGCCCGCTCGTCGAGCGGCTGCCGGGCTGGACCCCGTACGCCCTCCAACTGCCCTGGCACGGGGGAAACCGCTACACCTGGCGGGCCGAGGGCAGCCCGGCGCAGTGGCTGCGCCGCGCGCTGGCGCTCGTCCCGGAGCGGCCGCGGCTCCTGCTGGGCCACTCCTTCGGTGCCAACGCCATCCTGCAGCACCTCGCCACCCTGGACGAGGACCCGCAGCTGTCGGCCGTGGTGCTGGCCACGCCGTTCTACCGCCCCGCCGACTACGTCCTCTCCGAGCAGTTGCGGCTGCGCTCGAAGGCGGCGTTCCGGCGGGTGCTGACGGACGGGCTGCGGCTCTCGCTCGGTGACAAGGCGAGCCGGATGGACCCGGAGATCCGGAACCTGATGGAGCAGAAGCTGCTGGAGCGCGCCGTACCGTCCGGATTCCCGGTGTTCTTCCGGGAGTTCACCGACTCCGGGCAGTTGGACCTGGCCCGGATCACGGTGCCGACGCTGGTCCTGGCCGGCTACCGCGACGAGGGTCTCACCCCGATGCGCGCGGCGGCCCTCGGCCGGGCGATGCCCGCGGCGACGGTGCGGCTGGACCCCGAGTACGGCCACTTCTGCCACGTCGCGCAGGCCGACCGGATGAGCCGGGACACGGCCGACTTCCTGCACCGGGTCACCGCCCGGCAACCCGACCACTCCCAAGGAGAGACGACCGTGACCGAGCTGCTCGACGGCCAGCCCACGAGCTACGTGGGGATGCCGCGCTACGAGGGCGCCAACATCCGTACCTGGATCGGCTTCAAGCACTTCATGTACCTGGTGGAGGAGGCGATCCTGCAGTACTTCCGGGATCGCGGCGTCGGTGCCCGGGACCTCTACCACCGCTACGGGCTGGGCCTGGAGATCGTCGACTCCTCGGTCCAGCTGCCGGTGGCGCTGGAGGTCGACGAGCAGGTGTACGCCACCGTCGTCTCGGGCCGGGCCAAGCCGGGCCAGGGCGCGCCGTTCAACGTCTCGCTCACGGTGGAGCGCAGCGGCGGCACCGTCACCGCGCTCAAGGGCAAGGTCCGGGTGGCCCTGGTGACCGTCAAGGACGGTTCGGGCACCGAGCCCGTCCCGCCCTTCCTGGAGCCGTACGTGGTCCCCGACGTCGCCGCGCTCACCCACGCCGAGGCGGGCGCCCTGGAGATCCCCGAGGGCCGCACCGTTGCCGAGGTCCTGACGCCGGAGGGCTCGGGCGCGCTGCTCTGGTCGTGGCGGGCCCCGTACTACTACTGCCACTTCTCCGACCGGCTCCAGCACTCCGCCTACGTCCGCACCCTGGAGGAGGTGGTCGACCGCTACCTGTACTCCAAGGACCTGGCGATCGGCCGGCTGCTGGAGGAGCGGGGGTGGATCCCGGTGGTCTCCCGCGCCCGGGTGCAACTGCTGTCCGACATCTTCATGGAGGAGACCGTGCACACGGTCTTCCGGGTCGAGGAGATCCTGCGGGACGCCATGTACACCGCCCGGATGGACTGCTACGTCCAGCGCGGCGACCGGCTGGAGCGCGCGGCGACCGGCACCATCATGCACGGCTACGCGATCAGCCGCGGAGAGCAGGCCGGCACCGTCGCCGTCCTCGACCAGGACGTGCAGGCCGCGCTGCTGGGCGGTGCGGCATGAGGAAGCCGCCGCGGCTGTACTTCTCGCTGCGCAGCCCGTTCAGCTGGATGGCCGTGCGGCAGCTGGAGGAGCGGCTGCCGAACGCCCAGGAGCTGATCGAGTACATCCCGTTCTCCGAGCCGGACGCGCAGAGCGCGGCCGCGCTGGAGGCGCAGGGCGGCACCTTCCACTACGTGGCCATGAGCAAGGCCAAGCACCTCTACATCCTCAACGACACGAAGCGGCTCGCCGCGAAGTTCGGCTATCCGATGAAGTGGCCGATCGACAAGGGCGACGAGTGGTGGGACCTGCCGCACCTCGCCTGGCTCAAGGCCCGCGAGCTCGGCGTCCACCGGGAGTACTACGCCGCGGTGATGGCGGCCCGCTGGGAGCGCGGCGAGGACATCTGCGACCCCGAGGTGCTGCGGGCGACCTGCGGGGCGGCCGGGCTCGACGCCGACGCGCTGGTCGGCGCCCCGGACGAACCCCACATCCGCGAGCAGCTGGTGCGCGGGCTCATGGACATCTACGAGGACGACGTCTTCGGCGTGCCGTACTTCAAGGTCGGCCGGCACCGCTTCTGGGGCCTGGACCGGCTGGACGACTTCCTGCCGGTGCTCGAACAGGCGCTGGCCGCGGCGGCCGCCAAGGCCTGAGGGCTGGCGCAGGAGAGGAGAGGCGTGATGAACCCGTCCGATACCCAGGACCTCCCCCTGGTCGATGCCGAGTGGGGCGAGGACCGGCTGGCGGACGTCCCGCAGGAGCTGATCGAGCGCCTGGGCGCGCTGGACCACGACACCGCCGGCGGCTGCGGTTGAGCACCGCGAAGCGGCCGAACCCCGACAGGCAAGGAGAAATGCAATGACCGAACGGCGTTTGGCCATCGTGACCGGCGGGTCCCGCGGCATCGGCCGTGCCGTGGCCGTCCAGCTCGCGGCGGACGGCTACGACATCGCCTTCTGCTACCGCAGCGGTGCGCAGGCCGCGGCCGAGACCGAGAAGCTGGTGCGCGAGCAGGGCGCACAGGTCTACCACGCGCCCTGCGACGTGGCGGACCACGCTGCCGTCAAGGAGTTCGTGGCCCGGGCCACCGAGGCCCTCGGCGACGTGCACGTGCTGGTGAACTCGGCCGGTATCGTGCGCGACAACCCGATGGTGCTGATGCCGGTCGCCGACTGGAACAGCGTCATCGAGACCAACCTCAACGGCACCTTCAACTTCTGCCACGCCGTCACCTTCGGCCTGATGAAGCGCAAGGCCGGCGTGATCGTCAACCTCTCGTCGATCGCCGGCGTCTACGGGCACGCCACCCAGAGCAACTACTCGGCGTCCAAGGCCGGCATCCAGGCGATGAGCATCTCGCTCGCCAAGGAGGTCGCCTCCTACGGCATCCGGGTCAACGTGGTCGCGCCCGGCTTCATTGAGACCGACATGACCGAGGCGCTGCCGGAGAAGCTGCGCGCGGCGGCGCTCAAGCAGATCCCGATGAAGCGCTACGGCGGCGCCGCCGAGGTGGCCGACCTGGTCTCCTTCCTGGTGTCGGACCGCGCGGCGTACATCACCGGCGAGGTCATCCAGATCGACGGCGGGGTCGCGCTGTGACCACGGCCCGGACCAGGGCGGTGCCGATCGACCCGGTCGACTGGGTGTCCGTGCGATCGGACTCCCAGGTCCGGGCCGGCCGCACGGTCCGCGCCGACGACCCCTACCTCGTCGGCCACTACCCGGACCTGACGGTCTATCCGGGCGTCTTCCTGATCGAGACGGTCTACGAGGCGGTGGCGCGGCTGGTCCGGCGGACCCACGGCCCCGGCACGGCCGCCGAGCCGGCCGTGCTCAGGTCGGTGCGCTTCACCACCGCACTGCGCCCCGGCGATCCGCTGGAAGTCGACTGCGAGTGCACGCCGGGCGACCGGCCCGACCGGCTGGTCGCCAAGGCCGTCTGCACCACCGGCCAGGCCAGGGCCGCACAGATGACCATCGAGTTCCGGCTGGTCGACACCGCTGCCGAAGGGGGGCCGCATGCGTGAGTACGCGCAGGTCCGAGGGCTGATCCCGCACGCCCACCCGATCCTGCTGGTGGACCGGGTGCTGGAGATGGAGCCGTACGACCGGATCGTCACCACCAAGACCGTCAGCGGCAGTGAGCCCTGCTACGCCGGGATGGCGCCGGGCCTCGGCGAGCGCGCCTTCGCCTACCCGCCCTCGCTGCTGATGGAGTCCTGGGGCCAGGGCGGCGCGATCCTGTGGATGGAGCGGATCCGGGCCCAGGGGCGCGAGCGCGAGGGTGCCCTGATCCTGGCCGCGACGCGGGACGTGACGCTCCATCACCCGGTGCTCCCGGGCGACACGCTGCGCCACGAGGTGCGGGTGGACCAGTACGTGGGCGACAACGTCATCCTCGGCGGGGAGTCCTGGGTCGGCGACCGGCTGGTGGCCACCGTGGGTCACGCGATCGCCGTGATGCGCCCGGCCGAGCACGTGAGCTGGGAGTCGTGACCATGGGACCCGATGCGGTCATCACCGGTCTCGGCCTGGTGTCCCCACTGGGCAACGACCTGGAGAGCTACTGGCACGGGCTGCTGAACGGCGAAGTGCCGATCCGCCCGCTGGACTATCCGGGCACCGCCGTGCACGAGCGGCCCACCTACCTGGTGCCGGGTGCGCCGGACGACGGGGAGGCCGGCCGGGCGAGCGGGTTCGCGCTGGCGGCGGCCCGGTCGGCGCTGGCCGACGCCGGTCTGGACACCGCCGAGGCGGAGTGGATCCGCGAGGCCGCCGGCGTCTGCGTCGGCACCGGGAACGGGGACAGCGACCTGCTGGAGGCCGAGCGCGACGGACGCCGCGAGCTCTCCGGGCTGCAGTGGTTCGGCTACCGCAGCGCCGATCTGCTGGCCGGCGAACTCGGCCTGCACGGGCCGGGGCTGACCGTCTCCACGGCCTGCGCGGCGGGTGCCTACGCGGTCTCCCTCGGGGCGGAGATGATCCGCGACGGGGAGGCCGAGGTGGTGCTGGTCGGCGGTACCGAGGCCGTCTGCCGCCCGGCCATGGGAGCGTTCCTGCGGCTCGGCGCGGTCGATCCGGTGCACTGCCGCCCGTTCGACGCCGAGCGGTCCGGCACCGTGTACGGGGAGGGCGCCGCCTTCCTGGTCCTGGAGTCCGCCGGGCATGCCGCGGCGCGCGGCAAGCAGGCGTACGCGTCGGTGCTCGGGGCCGGCTGGAGCTGCGACGCGCACCACGTGACGGCGCCGGACCCGTCCGGGACGCAGGCCCTCCGGGCGGCCCGGGAGGCGTTGGAGCGCGGAGGTGTGGCCGTGGCCGAGCTGGGCGCGGTGATCAGCCACGGCACCGGCACCCCCGCCAACGACAGCACCGAGAGCGGGAGCAGCTCGCAGCTGCTGGGCGACCGGACCCCCCGGGTTCCGGTGGCGGCGATCAAGTCCGCGCTGGGCCACAGCGGCGGGGCGGCCGGGGCGTTCTCCTGCCTCACCGCCGCCCTGGTGGTCCGGCACGGTCTGGTGCCGCCGGTGGGCACCCTGGTCCGGCCCGAGGACGGCAACGCGCTGCGGCTGGTCCGCGGCGCCGCCGAGCCGGTGACCGGGCGGGCCGCCCTGGTCAACGCCTACGCGTTCGGTGGCAACAACATCACGGTGGTGATCGGCGAACCGGCCGGACCCGCGACGACCGCCGCGGAGGTGGCGCGATGACCAGGAACGGCAGGCCGCTGGCCGCGATCACCGGGATCGGTCCGGTGAGCCGGGCCGCCATCGGGACGGCGCAGCTGGCGGCGGAGCACGATCCGCTGGGCGCCGACGCGGCCGAGGCGGTGGGCGCCGCCCCACGGATCAGGCCGCTGGACAACTTCGACCCGGCCACGTACCTGGGCCGCCGGGGCTGGAAGTTCCTGCCCCCGGTCACCCGGCTGGCACTCGCCGCGGTCCGGCTGGCGCTCGACGACGCCGGGGCGCAGGCGGTCTGCGGCCCCGAGCGGACCGGGGTGGTGCTGGGGACCAACTTCGCGGTGAGCGAGGTCGTCGACCGGATCGACCGGGCCCTGCTCAAGGACGGGATCAGCGGGATCAGCGCCGTGGAGTGCCCGAACTTCTCGATCAACGTGCCGGCGAGTCAGGTGTCGATCGCCCATGGCCTCAAGGCCTTCAACATCACCCTGGTCGACCTGCTCGCCGCCGGGTACGAGGCACTGCTGGTGGCCGGCTGGGCGCTGCGCGCCGGACGTGCGGACTCGGTGCTGGCCGGCGCGGTCGAGGGTCTGCCGCAGACCGCCGCCCACCAGGTGGGCGGTGCGCTGCTCGATGCCGGTGGCGCCTGCGTCCTGCACCTCGAAAGCCCCGAGCTGGCCCGGCGGCGCGGGGCCGAGGTACGGGGCTGGCTGACCGCCGGTACCAGCCTGCTGCTTCCGGAGGCGCCGGAGCCGGCCGAGCGGGCGCTCGGGTCGGCTCTGGAGCGGCTCGGCGCCGAGCCGCCGGCCCGGCTCCACCTCTGCGGGCCCGCGGGCGAGGAGGAGCCGGGCGGCTGGTCCGTCGAGCGGAGCGCCCGGGACTGGGCCGCGCACCGAAGCGGCGCGACCGAGGTCACCGTGACCCGCGGCGCGCCGCAGGCCAGCGCCACCAGCGTGCTCGCACTGGCCCGTCACCTGGCCCGGCGCGAACCCGGCGACGCCGTGTTCGCCGCGCTCGGGCCGCAGCGCCGGCTCGTCCTGCTGCGGGTGGCGCCGGCCGTTTCCTGAAGCGCCACCGAGCGCCGTGTCGCTCCGTCAGATCTCCCCAACACCCGGAAGAGAGCCCCCTATGTCGTCCGCCACGCCGCCGCCCGCCGAGGCGGCCGAGCTGCTCGGGCGCCGGGCCGGGAAACCCGGCCTGACGCTGCTGGCCGCCCTGCTGGGACTGTTCATCACGCTGCTCGACATCACCGTCGTCACCGTGGCGCTGCCCACGATCGGCACCGACCTCCAGGCCTCGTTCCGCGGCCTGGAGTGGGTGGCCAACGCCTACATGCTGGCCCTCGCGGTGTTCATCGTCACCGCCGGGCGGCTCGGCGACCTCTACGGGCAGCGCCGGGTCTACACCCTCGGCACGATCGTCTTCCTGCTCGGGTCGCTGATCTGCGCACTCTCCGGGCGGCTGAGCATCCTGGGCTGGGCCCACATCACCACGCTGCACCTGGGCCGGGTGGTCCAGGGCCTGGGCGGTGCGGTGGTGCTGCCGCTGACGCTGGCGATCGTCTACTCCTGCTTCGAGGGCCGCAAGCGCGCTCTCGGGATCATGCTCTGGGGCGCGGTCGGAGGGCTCGCCACCGCTCTCGGCCCGCTGGTCGGCGGTCTGCTGGTGGAGTGGATCGGCTGGGAGTGGATCTTCCTGGTCAACCTGCCGATCGGCGCCGTGGTCATCGTGGCGGCGCTGGTGGGCCTGAGGGATCCGGCGCCCCGGGCCGTCGGCAGGTCCGGCGAATCGCTGGACCTGCCCGGCCTGGCGATCGTCAGCGCGGCGCTCTTCTGCCTGAACCTCGGGTTGATCAACGGCGCGGCCTGGGGCTGGAGCTCGTGGCGGGTGCTCGGGCTGCTGGGCGGCTCGATCGCGCTGTTCGCGCTCTTCCTGTTCGCGGAGTCGCGGGCCACGGATCCGATCATGGACCTGTCGTGGTTCCGGCGGCAGAACTTCGGCGGCAGCGTGCTGGCCGGATTCCTGCTGGGCGCGGGCATGTTCTCGGTGCTTTTCTACCTGTCGATCTATCTGCAGAACGGGCTCGGCCTGTCCGCGCTGGCGACCGGTGTCCGGCTGCTGCCGCTGACCCTGGTGCTGATGCTCGGCGCGCCGCTCGGCGGCCGGGTGGCCGCGAAGCTGGGCGTCCGCAAGGCGCTGGCGGGTGCGTTCGTCCTGATGGCGATCGGTATCGCGCTGTTCACGCTGGTGGACCCCGAGGGCGGTGCCGACTCCTGGACGCTGCTGCTGCCCGGCATGCTGATCACCGGTTTCACCATGGGCGTCGTCATGCCCATCTCCTCCGAGCTGACCGTGGCCGCGGCGCCTCCGGAGCAGATCGGGGTGGGCGCCAGCGCCGGCACCATGTTCCGCCAGGTCGGCAACGCGGTGGGCATCGCGGTCATGGGCGCGATGATGAGCAGCCAGACCGACGCGGTCCGGGACAAGGCGGCGCGGCTCAAGGAGGCGGGCACGCTGACCGCGGAGAAGGCCGAGGCGCTCCAGCGGGCCGCCGTCACCCACGGCCTGCAGCACGGCGCCTGGTACGCGGCGGGGCTGACCCTCGCGGCGGCCCTGTTCGTCCTGCTGCTGGTGCGCGATCCCCGCTCGCCCGCGAGCCCTACCGCACCGGCCGAGCAGACCGCTCCCGTGCTGTCCGTCCACGACCGCCCGACCGTCTGAGTACGAGGGAGACACCGCCGCCATGGACCAGACCGCATTCCTCTTCCCCGGACAGGGCTCGCAGAGCCCGGGCATGGGAGCCCACCTGCTGGAGCGCCGGCCCGACCTGCTGGAGCGCTACTACCGCCCGGCCGACGAGATCCTCTCGCTGCCGCTGTCCGAACTGTGCCTGACGGGCTCCGCCGACGCGCTGCAGGACACCTCGATCACCCAGCCGGCGGTCTTCCTGACCAGTCTGGCGACCCTGGAGGTGCTGCGGGGGCACGGCGTGCGTCCCGCGGTGGTGGCCGGCCACAGCCTCGGCGAGTACACCGCGCTGGTCTGCGCGGGCGTGCTGGAGTGGACCGACGCGCTGCGGCTGGTACGGCGCCGGGGCGAGCTCATGGCGGCGGTCAACGAGCGGGTGCCGGGCGGCATGGCCGCGGTGCTGGGCCTGGAGATCGCCCAGGTCGAGGCGCTCTGCGCGCAGGTCCGCCAGGAGACCGGCCAGATCGTCGAGGTGGCCAACGACAACGCGCCGGGGCAGGTCGTCGTGTCCGGGCAGCGTGAGGCGGTGGCGGTGCTCTCCGGGGTGGCCAAGGAGGCGGGAGCGATCCGCGCGGTCACCCTGGAGGTGGGCGCGCCCTTCCACTGCAGCCTGATGGCGGGCATCGAGGCCGAGTTCGCGCGGGAGTTGGCCGCGGTGGAGTTCCGGGACCCGGTACTGCCGGTCGTCTCCGGGGGCACGGCCGGGCGGGTGACCAGTGCCGGGGAGGCGGTGGCCGCTCTGCGCGGGCAGCTCGCCGGCCGGGTCCGCTGGGTCGCCGCCGTGCGGCGGATGGCCGAGGAGGGGGCCCAGCGGTTCCTGGAGGTCGGGCCCGGCCGGGTGTTGAGCACCCTCAGCCGTCGGATCGAGCCGCAGCTGCCCGCATTCACCACGAACGACGAGGGCCGGCTCGCCCGGGCGATCGAGGAGATCGCACCGGACACCGTCCGGGCCTGAACCGCTCAGCTGTTTCCAACGGGGGGATCACGCGATGAACGAGGAAGAGTCCGGCGGCAGCCGGCGGCGTCTGCCGGTCGAGGAACTGCACGCCCTGAGGGAGGAGGTCCGCCGCGGCCCCGGCGAGAAGGCCACGGAGGCGCAGCACGCCAAGGGCAAGCTGACCGCCCGCGAGCGGATCGACCTGCTGCTGGACGAGGGTTCGTTCCGTGAGGTGGAGCCGCTGCGCCGGCACCGCGCGACCGGTTTCGGCCTGGAGGCGAGG
>NZ_JAGIYX010000040.1:0-73112 GCF_017813315.1 Kitasatospora sp. RG8 | reverse complement strand
GGCCCCGGCCCCGGCGCGCCCGTGGCCGGCTACGGCTACCCGGGAGCGGCCTCGCCCGCCGCCCCGGCCCCGGCGGCCGCCGTCCCCCCGGCGCCCGTCCCCGGCCCGCCGCAGGGTGCCCCGGTGCCGCCGGGCGTGCCCGCCGTCGGCCCGGGCTACTTCGCCGCGCTCAGCTACCGGGGCCCGGACGGCTCGGAGCAGAAGCTGCTGCACCGCAGCGAGCCCGGCACCCCGCACCCGGAGTGGAAGATCCTCCAGGACCTGCGCCGGCTGAACGTCCCGCCGGAGCAGGTGCTGGAGCTCTACACCGAGCTGGAGTCCTGCGACCTCCCGGGCGGCTACTGCAACCGGATGATCGCGGCGTCCTGGCCGAACGTCAGGCTCACCCACACCGCCGACTACGGCCGTGACCACCACTCCCGGCAGGCCGGGATGGCCCAGCTGCTCGACCACCTGGACGAGCTGCACCAGCTGGCCTCCGGCGCCCAGCGGGTCCGCCCGTTCCGGGTGCCGCTGCCCGCCCCGGGGACGGTCCCGCCGCTGCCGCCGATCGCACCGCAGCAGCTCGCCCAGGAGCTCGGCCAGGCCTTCGCCCAGAACGTGTTCCGCTTCGAGCAGCGCGCCGTCTCGCGCCAGGGCGTCCCCGAGCCGGTGGCGCAGACCCTGATGTGGGCCGGCCTGCCGCGCGAGTTCGGCCCGTTCTTCTGGGCCCAGGCCCAGGAGGGCCGGCCGATCCCGACGCTCGCCGAGCTGGCCGCCGAGCGCGGCCTGGCGGGCGGCCCGGACTTCGGCGGCTACCTGGTGCTCGGCAACGACTACGGTCGCCAGCTCTGTGTGCAGTACGGCACGGCGCACGTGGTCGCGGTGGACATGGACGGAACCGGGGAGCCGCCCCGGTTCGTCAACAGCGGTGTACCGGAGTTCGTCCGCGCCCTGGCCCTGCTGGGCAGGATGTGGCGGCTGCGGTACGGGCTGACGCCGGACCAGGCCGGTCGCTGGACGACCGACTTCCAGGCCCAGCTCGCCGCGATCGACCCGGCGGCCCTGCAGTCGGCGGACACGTGGTGGGCCGTCCTGCTGGAGCAGTTCTGGGACGGCCTGTTGTAGCAGGTCGTCGCGGATCCGCGCAGGTGGAGGGGTCGTTCCGGTGTCCGGAACGACCCCTTCGGCGTGCCGCCGCGGCTCTGCCTCGTTGGGGTTTCGCCCTGATCTGCGCAAAATAGGTCAAGAGGATCGGTCTATTCGTCCGGTCCTCGACACGTTCCGATCAGTACCCCGTCGATTTGGAGACCGGGTCCTCGATCCGGTTCCCGATCCGTCCGATCCGTCCGATCATGGGCTCCGCAGCCCGCGACCCGAGGGGAAGAGCCCATGAGCGACGCCGTCCCCCAGTACGGCTTCACCGCTGCCCGGCGTGGTTACGCGCCCGAGCAGGTCGACCGAGCGCTGGCCGCGCTCACCGTCCAGCGCGACGAGGCGTGGGAACGGCTGAGCGTGCTCGGCGCCGGAATCCGGGAGATGGAGCGCCGCCTGGCCGACATCCAACAGGCCGCGGCCGACGCCCCGGAACCCGACTACCTGGTCCTCAGCGAGCAGGCCGCCGGCCTGGCCCGGATGGCCGAGAACGAGTCCCGCGCCGTCCGGGAGGCCGCCGAGCGGTTCGCCGAGGACCTGCGCGACGAGGTCTACGAGGCCGGCCAGGCCCTCGGCCAGGCCGCCAAGGAGTACGCCGTCACCACCCGCGCCGAGGCCGACCTGGCCGCCCGGCGCACCGACGAGCGGACCAGGGCCGAGGCCGAGACGATCCGGGCCGACACCGACCGGGACAACCGGACCCTGCGCGACTCCGCCACCGCCCACGCCGCCAAGGTGCGGGTCGCCGCCGCCGAGGCGTCCGAGCAGGCCGAGGCCGAGCTGGCCACGCTGCGCCGCAAGGCCGACGAGACCTTCGCCGCGGCCGAGGCCAGGGCCGACGCCGAGGACGCCGAGGTCTCCGCGACCGCCGAGCGCCGGCTCAAGGAGGCCGAGCAGCACCGGGAGACCGTGCTCGGGCAGATCAAGCAGTCGGACGCCGAGGCGCAGGCCCGGGCGGACGAGCTGATCGAGCAGGCCCGCCGCGAGGCCGAGCGGATCAACGCGGCCAGCGAGAACGAGCAGCGCGAGTTCTCGGTCCGGTACGAGACGGTGCAGCAGCACCTGGACCACATCAAGGCCACTCTCGCCTCGCTCACCGGCGCGGCGGTGGGTGCGGTCGAGCCCGCCGAGGAGGCCCCGGAGCCGCAGGCCGTCCCGCCGCAGGCCGCGGCGGGTGCTGCGCCGGCGTCGGAGGCCGCCGGGGCGGGGGTTGCCGGGTCGCAGGTGGCTGCGCCGGAGGTGGACTCGGAGGCGGACACCGGCGAGATCGCGGTCGCCGACCTGCGCAAGGACGTCGCCGCGGGTGCCGGCCGGTCGGCCGCTCCGGCGGAGGCGGCCACGACGGTGCTGCCGGTCACCCCGGGCAGGGTCACGCCCGGGCCGGTGGCTCCCGCCGCTGCGCCGGCCGCTCCGGCCGGGGTGCCGCCGCGGCCGTCCTCGCCGCCGAGCGGGGCGTCCGCGACCGGTGCTGCTCCCTCCGCTGCCGTGGTGGCGCCGGGGCGCCAGGAGGAGGAGACCCGGATCATCCCGAAGATCGTGATCGTGGACGACGGCGCCGACTACGCCACCCCGAACACCGTCGGCTACAACCGGCGCTGACGGCTGACGGCTGACGGCTGACGGCTGACGCCTGACGCCTGACGCCTTACGGCTGACGCCCGACGCCCGACGCTCGACGCTCGACGCCTCACCGTCGGCCGGCCGGCGTTGGCCCGACCGGTGGCGGTTACGAGCCGTCGCCCGCCAGCAGCCGCGCGAGTTTCGCGTCCTGGGCCCTGACCGCCTCCTTCTGGGCGGTCAGGGCCTGCGCGTTGCGGTCGATCAGCTGCTGCTGGTAGCCGGTCAGGACGGCGAACCAGATCCCGGCCAGGTTGCTCCGGCCGGTGCAGTCCGCGTCGGCGCGGGCCGTCGCGAGTTCGGCCGGGGTGACGTCCGGGGCGGCCCGGAAGCGCTCCGGCAGCGCCGCCGGGGCGTCGGCCGTGAAGCCCGCGGCGGTCATGCAGGCGGACCACTCCCCGGTCGCGGCGGTCACCCGGGTGTCGCGGCCGGTCGCCGCGACCGACTCGTCGAAGAGCCGGCCGACCAGCTCGGTGCCCGGGCCGGACGGCGAGCCGATCCGCTCCGCCGCCTGCCGGTCGCAGTCCACCCGGGCGCTGTCGTAGGCCTCCCCGGAACCGGCCGCCGGCCCGGTCGGCCGGGGGAGGGCCCGCTTCGGCGGGTGGAAGCCCTGGACGCCGGCGACCGCCGTCCCGAGGTACCCCCAGGCGCCGGCCGGCAGGGCCGTCGCGTTGTCGGGGGCCTGCGCGGCCTGCAGACCGTCGCCGCCGAAGCCGGTGTACCCGGCCTTCCGCATGCAGGAGACGATCAGCGCATTTCTCGCCTGAATCTCTTGCACGGCCACCCGGTCATCGGCCTGATAAGCGGAGAGCGGAAGTCCGGTCATTCCGGCGCGCCCGGATTCGGGGGCTTTCGGTGTGCCGATCGGCGGCGGGGTGGGCGGGGATTGTGCCGGGTCGTTTCCGGATGAGCTGGTGCAACCCGCGGAAAAGGCCGATAAAGAGGCCGCCAGGGTGATGGCGGCGAATCGCCCGAAATGTGGTGGACGTGCCAAGCTCCTGCTCCGATCCTCAGGCGTGGCAAGGTGGTTCGGACCCTAGCGCATTCCGGTTCGGCTCGTTTTCGGCGGGCAGTCGCAAGGTCCGGCTTGGCCTGAAATCAACTGTTCGGCGGCGGGGCCCCGTGTAAATCTCTGGAGTCGCAACCGCTGTCGACGGAGGGGTTTCATGATTCGCCGCACAAATCCCGCAAATCCTCGCGGAGTACGTCGCTCGGAAAATGGCACGGCCCGCCGGGCCGGTGCTCTCGCCGTCCTCACCGCAGCCGCGGCCGCACTGCTGCCGGTCACCGGCGCGAACGCGGTGAACCGGGTCGATTGCGGGAACCGCACCGATTTCGCGAAGGTGTACAACTACGGCTACAGCGGACAGCTCTGCTTCGCGAACGACGGCTGGATGGCGGTCCGCGTCTACAGCGTCGACCGGATCGACGCCGGCAACAACCGGGTCATCACCTATCTCGGGGGCGGCCTGGGCTCCTGGACCGTCTTCAACTGGGAGCAGTACGACTTCAACGGCCACCAGGGGTACGAGGTGATGATGTACGACATCAACCTCTCCCGCTGGTAGCGGAGCAGGGTCCCCCAAGCGGTGCCGGGCGGGTGCGGACGCCCGGCCGCCGCGTTCCCGCAGGCCGCGGCCGCGTCGGGTCAGAGCACCTCGACGGCCGCGCCGGACAGCCGGCGGCGGCAGTCCAGCACGTACCGGGCGTGCTCGGTCACCGCGTCGTAGTCGAAGTCGTCGTGGTCGGCGAGCAGCACCACCGCGTCCGCCGAGGCCAGTTCCTCCGGCGTCGCCTCGACCCGGCGGACGGCGGCGAACGGGTCGCCGTACCGGTCCTGCTCGGCCACCCGCTGCCCGGGGATCACCGGCTCCGGGACGTGCACCCCGACCACCACGTGCGGGTCCGCGGCCCGGACCTCGGCGCCCATCCGGGTCAGCAGCTCGGCTACCCGGGCGGCCGGGGTCTCCCGGGCGTCACCGGTGTTCCTCTTGTACGCGAGCCCGAGCAGCAGCACCCGGGAGCCCTTCACCGAGCGCTGCCGGTCGTTCAGCGCCTCCCCGAGCCGGCGCACGACGTAGTCGGGCATGTGGCCGTTGACGTCGTTGGCCAGCTCGACGAAGCGGAACGACTGGCCGAGCGCCCGCTCCACCCGCCAGGAGAGGTGCGACGGGTCGATCGGCAGGCAGTGCCCGCCGACGCCGGGACCGGGGGTGAAGCGCAGGTAGCCGAACGGCTTGGTGGAGGCGGCGTCGATCGCCTCCCAGACGTCGATGCCGAGGTCGTGCGCGAACATCGCCAGCTCGTTGACCAGCGCGATGTTCACGTGCCGGAAGGTGTTCTCCAGCAGCTTGGTCAGCTCGGCCTCCTTGCAGGAGGAGACCGGCACCGTCCGCTCGACCAGCCGGCCGTAGAAGCCCTCGACCGCCGCCAGCGCCGCCGGGTCGATGCCGGAGACCACCTTCGGGGTGTTCTCCAGCCGCCAGGTCGGGTTGCCCGGGTCGATCCGCTCGGGGCTGTAGCCGAGGTGGAAGTCCCGGCCCGCGGTCAGCCCGGACCCCTCCTCCAGCAGCGGCGCGAGCAGTTCCTCGGTGGTGCCCGGGTAGGTGGTGGACTCCAGGACGACGGTCGCCCCCGGCCGCAGGTGCTGGGCGAGCAGTGCGGCCGAGGCCTCGATGTACGACAGGTCGGGCACGCCGGCGCGCAGCGGCGTCGGCACGGTGATCACCGCGATGTCGAAGCCCGCCACGTCGGACGGCTCGGCCGACGGCAGGTACGTCCCGTTCTCCAGCAACGGCCGCAGCCGCTCGGCGGGGATGTCCTCGACGTAGGACTCGCCGACCGCCAGCCGTTTGATCCGGCGCTCGTCCACGTCGTAGCCGACCACCTGGTACCCGACCTCGGCCGCCCGGACCGCCAGCGGCAGCCCCACGTAACCCTGGCCTGCGATGACAACGCGCATGACGAGGCACCCCCTCCAACGCGACGCCCCCTGGCCCCTCCGGGCGTCTCCACACGGTCTCCACCACAGGGTAGGGAGGGCGGCCCGGCCCGGGAGCGCGTTCGCGCAAAAGGGATGTTGCGGATGTGCGGGAGCCGTGAACGGGCGGCGCGGGCCGGCGCCGGGAACGAATATGCGGGCCGGTACCGGGAACGAGAAAGCGGTCCGGTGTCGGGCACGCACAGCGGGCCGGTGCCGGGGACGAAAGAGGCCGAGACCCGTGGCGCCCTCCAGGAAAGGGCGCCACGGTTCCCGGCGCTTGGGCGGGCGCCCCCACCCAGGGTCGCCCGGCCTCGCACTCCCGACCCCCATCGGGTGTGCGACCGTGCCTTCCGCAGCCATCCCCCACGGTTGGGTGCGGCGGGCACGTTCACCATGGTGCGCGATCTCCATGGACGGGCAGTGACAGGAGTATGTCCAGTTCGTGGCGGATCACGAAGGCGTGGTCGCAGCCTGCGGCCGGTGCTTCGTCCGCGTCCGGGTGCCCGGCGGACGTGCGCGGGTGCGTGCCCCGGCCGTGCACCACGTGCGTGTCGTTGCCGCGGCGTAGGCTGGAGACCCCCGGCCGTTCGGCGTGCCGGGCCGTTCGCGTTGCCCCGGCGGGCCTCCGCCGCCCCGGGACAGCACCAGCCACGGGACGAAGAAGAGACTCCAGATGAGCCTGACCGGACTGCTCGATGTCGTCGCACGGGACGCCGCGCTCGCCGAGGCGATCGAGGCCGCGACCGCTGCCGGTGCCGCGGCGGGGGGCCGCCACCACCTGGACCTGGTCGGCCCGCCCGCCGCCAGGCCGTTCGCCATCGCCGCGCTGGCCCGCGCGCTGGCCGGGCAGGCGGCCGGGGAGCGCGGCCGACCGGTGCTCGCCGTCACGGCGACCGGCCGGGAGGCCGAGGACCTCGCCGCCTCGCTCCGCTCGCTGCTGCCGGCCGACGCGGTCGCCGAGTACCCGGCCTGGGAGACGCTGCCGCACGAGCGGCTCTCGCCGCGTTCGGACACCGTCGGCCGCCGCCTCGCCGTGCTGCGCCGCATCGTGCACCCGCGGGCGGACGACCCGGCGGCCGGGCCGGTGCAGGTGATCGTGGCGCCCGTCCGCTCGGTGCTCCAGCCGCAGGTCAAGGGGCTGGCCGAGCTGGAGCCGGTGGCCGTCCGCAGGGGCGAGTCGCACGACCTCGAGGAGGTCGCCCGCAGGCTCGCCGCAGCCGCCTACGCCCGGGTCGAACTGGTCGAGAAGCGAGGCGAGTTCGCCGTGCGCGGCGGCATCCTGGACGTCTTCCCGCCGACCGAGGAGCACCCGCTGCGGGTGGAGTTCTGGGGCGACGACGTCGAGGAGATCCGCTACTTCAAGGTCGCCGACCAGCGTTCGCTGGAGATCGCCGAGCACGGCCTCTGGGCGCCGCCCTGCCGTGAGCTGCTGCTGACCGACGAGGTGCGGGCACGGGCCGCCGAGCTCGCCGCCGAGCACCCCGGGCTGGCCGAGATCCTCGACAAGATCGCCGAGGGCATCGCGGTCGAGGGCATGGAGTCGCTGGCGCCCGTCCTGGTGGACGACATGGAGCTGCTGCTCGACGTGCTGCCGCTCGGCTCGGTCACCGTGGTCTGCGACCCGGAACGGGTCCGCACCCGGGCCGCCGACCTGGTGGCGACCAGCCAGGAGTTCCTGCACGCCTCCTGGGTGGCGGCCGCGGCCGGCGGCGACCGGCCGATCGACCTGGAGGCGATCGACGTCTCCGCGGCCTCGCTGCGCTCGCTCGCCGAGGTGCGCGAGCACGCCGCCGAGATCGGCCTGCCCTGGTGGTCGGTCAGCCCGTTCGCGACGAGCGGGTCGGCCGTTGACGGGATCCTGGAGTTCGACGCCGACACGCTCACCCTCGGCATGCACGCCGTCGAGGCCTACCGGGGCGACACCGCCCGCGCGATCGCCGACGCCAAGGAGCGGCTGGCCGCCGACTGGCGGGTCGTCATGGTGACGGAGGGCCACGGCCCGGCCTCCCGGCTCGCCGAGGTGCTCGGCAACGAGGGCATCCCGGCCCGGCTGGTCGCCGACCTCGCCGAGGCGCCGACCCGGGACGTCGTGTACGTCTCCTGCGGCTCGATCGAGCACGGCTTCGTCGACGAGACGCTCAAGCTGACCGTCATCACCGAGACCGACCTCTCCGGCCAGAGGTCCTCCACCAAGGACATGCGGCGGATGCCGTCCCGGCGCCGCAACGCGATCGACCCGCTGGCGCTGGTGGCCGGTGACTACGTCGTCCACGAGGCGCACGGCGTCGGCCGGTACGTCGAGATGGTCCAGCGCACCGTGCAGGGCGCCACCCGCGAGTACCTGGTGCTGGAGTACGCGCCGGCCAAGCGCGGACACCCCGGCGACCGGCTCTTCGTGCCGACCGACCAGCTGGACCAGGTCACCAAGTACGTCGGCGGCGAGGCCCCGACGCTGCACCGCCTGGGCGGCGCGGACTGGGCGAAGACCAAGCAGCGGGCCAAGAAGGCGGTCAAGGAGATCGCCGCCGACCTGATCAAGCTGTACTCCGCCCGGATGGCCGCCCCCGGCCACACCTTCGGCCCGGACACCCCGTGGCAGCGCGAGCTGGAGGACGCCTTCCCCTACGCGGAGACACCCGACCAGCTGACCACCATCGCCGAGGTCAAGTCCGACATGGAGAAGTCCGTCCCGATGGACCGGCTGATCTGCGGCGACGTCGGCTACGGCAAGACCGAGATCGCCGTCCGGGCCGCCTTCAAGGCCGTGCAGGACGGCAAGCAGGTGGCGGTGCTGGTACCGACCACGCTGCTGGTGCAGCAGCACTTCTCCACCTTCGCCGAGCGGTACGCCAACTTCCCGGTGACGGTGAAGGCGCTGTCCCGCTTCCAGACCGACAGCGAGGCGAAGGCCGTGCTGGAGGGGCTCTTCGAGGGCTCGGTGGACGTCGTCATCGGCACCCACCGGCTGTTCTCCTCCGAGACCCGGTTCAAGGACCTCGGTCTGGTGATCGTCGACGAGGAGCAGCGGTTCGGCGTCGAGCACAAGGAGCAGCTGAAGAAGCTCCGCGCCAACGTGGACGTGCTGACCATGTCCGCCACCCCGATCCCGCGCACCCTGGAGATGGCGGTCACCGGCATCCGCGAGATGTCCACCATCACCACCCCGCCGGAGGAGCGGCACCCGGTGCTGACCTTCGTCGGCCCGTACGACGAGAAGCAGATCTCGGCCGCCATCCGGCGTGAACTCCTGCGCGAGGGCCAGGTGTTCTACATCCACAACCGGGTCGAGTCGATCGACAAGGCGGCGGCCCGGCTGAAGGACCTCGTCCCCGAGGCGCGGGTCGCCACCGCCCACGGGCAGATGGGGGAGACGGCGCTGGAGAAGGTCGTCGTCGACTTCTGGGAGAAGGAGTTCGACGTCCTGGTCTCCACCACGATCGTGGAGTCGGGCATCGACATCTCCAACGCCAACACCCTGATCGTCGAGCGCGGCGACACCTTCGGCCTCTCCCAGCTGCACCAGCTGCGCGGCCGGGTGGGCCGTGGCCGCGAGCGCGGCTACGCGTACATGCTGTACCCGCCGGAGAAGCCGCTGACCGAGACCGCCCACGAGCGGCTGGCCACCATCGCCCAGCACACCGAGATGGGCGCCGGCATGTACGTGGCGATGAAGGACCTGGAGATCCGCGGCGCCGGCAACCTGCTGGGCGGCGAGCAGTCCGGCCACATCGCGGGCGTCGGCTTCGACCTCTACATGCGGATGGTCGGCGAGGCGGTGGCCGAGTTCCGGGAGTCGCTGGCCGGCGGCGGCGAGCCGGAGGAGGAGCCGCTGGAGGTCAAGATCGAGCTGCCGGTCGACGCCCACGTGCCGCACGACTACGCCCCGGGCGAGCGGCTGCGGCTCCAGGCGTACCGCTCGATCGCGGCGGTCAACTCCGAGGACGACATCAAGCAGGTCCGGGACGAGCTCGTCGACCGGTACGGCAAGTTGCCGGAGCCGGTGGAGAACCTGCTCCTGGTGGCGGCGCTGCGGCTGTACGCGCGGCGCTGCGGGATCGCGGACATCACGCTGCAGGGCTCCAACGTCCGGTTCGGGCCGGTCGAGCTGCGGGAGTCGCAGCAGTTGCGGCTGAACCGGCTCTACCCGCGCAGCCAGGTGAAGGCGGCCGCCCAGCAGCTGCTGGTGCCCCGGCCGAGCACCGGCCGGATCGGCGGCAAGCCGCTGGTCGGGCGTGAACTGCTGGGGTGGTGCCGGGAGTTCCTGTCGGCGATGTTCGACGACCTGGCGGGGGCGAAGAAGTAGGAGTAGCGGCGGGGAGGTTCGCGCGCCGCTTCGGCGGGGCGGGCGAGGTGGTGCCGCCGGCTGCGGTGGGCGGCCTGTCCGTCGGGGCGGGTCTGTCGGCTGCGCTGGGCGACCTGCCCGTCGGGTCGGGGCGGGTCTGTCGGCTGCGGCGGGGAGGGTCTGCCGGGCTGCTGCCGGTGGTTTCGCCTGCTGGGGCGGGGCGCCGCCGGTCGGGCCTTGCGGCGGTCTCGGGCCAGGTGCCTGAGGCCGCCGTCGTGCGTCCGCCGGGTGCTGCTCCAGGTCAGCCGAGCTTCCACTGGCCGGTCTGCGGGGCGAAGCCGCTGTCGAGGCCGAACTGGGCCTTGTCGAGCTTGGCGTCCTTCGGCACCTCGAAGGTGACGAAGCCGAGCGCGCTCTCGCCGGGGGCGATGTTGGCGGGGATCTGGAAGCCCGGGCCCGCCTTGGTGTCGGCGACCGTCGTACCGAAGGCCTGGCCCTGGGCGTCCAGCACCTTGGCGCTGTTGGCGGGGACGTCGCTGTAGGCCTTCTTGCCGCTCGCCTTGATCCGGAACTGGATCGAGACGAAGCGCTTGCCGTCGGCCGGGTGGGTGAACTCGTCCTCGCCCTCGGTGTTGTCCACGACCTTCACCAGGGTCACGTCGGCGGTGTCGGCCGGGTCGTTGCCCTTGAGCGCGATGGTGTCCCCCACCTTGGCCGCGCCCTTGGGGGCGTCGGCCGGCTTGCTCTCGGAGGGTGCGGCGGCACCGGTGGAGCCGGCCGCGGCCGCGGGGGCCGAGGCGGCGGCGGTCTGCTTCGGCTCGGTGGAGACGCCGGAGCCGGTGGAGTTGCAGGCGGTCGCGGTGAGGGCGACCAGTGCGGCGCCCAGCAGCAGGGCGGCGTTGCGGCGGGGGGTGGTGGCGACGGCCATGAGGTGCTCCTGGTTCTCGGTCCTGGGTTGTCGGCGCTGCTGCGCTGTCGACAGGAGGATCACATCATCTGCTGTGAACGATGTCAACGGCTATTCGCAAAACGTCTCTGTTCACGTGTGAACTTCGGGATGGGGTGTGCTGGCTATGCTGTGTGGTCACACCCCAGCCCGCGTGCCGCCGAAGGAGCCCCCATGCCGGACCGTCCCGAGGTGACCGCCGTCGAGATCGCCCGGCTGGCCGGGGTCGGACGGGCCGCCGTCAGCAACTGGCGCCGCCGCCACGCCGACTTCCCCCGCCCGGTCGGCGGCACCGACAGCAGCCCGACCTTCGCGCTCGACGAGGTGGCGGACTGGCTCCGCGGCCAGGGCAAGATCGCCGAACTGCCGCTGCTGGAACGCGTCTGGCAGTTGCTGGAGACCCTCCGCGACCCCGCCGGCCACCCCGCCGCGCCGCTCCTCCAGGCCGGGGCCGTCCTCCTGCTGCTGCACCGCGAGCCCGGACGCTGGCCCGCCCTCGCCGCGGAACCCGACACCCGGCTCGCCACCGCCCTGCCGCGCGCGCTCGCCGACGTCGCCGGCCGGACCCTGGGCGACGGCGCCGCCGCCCTCCGCCTCCCCGGCCTGCTCGGCTCCACCCAGCTGGACCTGGCCCGCCTGCTCGCCGAACTCGCCTCCGCCGCCGGTGCCCCCGGGGCGTACGAGCAACTGCTCACCCGGTACGCCGAGGCCAACAGCCGCCAGCTCAGCCCCACCCCGCCCGAGGCCGCCGAGCTGCTCGCCGCCGTCGCCGGCGTTCCCGCCACCGTGCTCGACCCGGCCTCCGGCCTCGGCGCCCTGCTGCTCGCCCTGCCGTCCACCACCGGCCGCTACGGCCAGGACGCCGACCAGGTCACCGGCGCGCTCGCCGCCCTGCGGCTCGCCCTGCACGCGCCCGCGGCCGAACCCGGGCCGCTCCCGGCCGAGATCCGGGCCGGCGACGCCCTGCGTGCCGACGGCTACCCGGGCGACACCTTCGAGGCGGTGCTCTGCCAGCCGCCCTACAACGAACGGGACTGGGGCCACGACGAGTTGCAGTTCGACACCCGCTGGCCGGGCGGCCTCGTCCCGCCGCGCGGCGAGTCCGAACTCGCCTGGGTGCTGCACTGTCTCGCCCACACCCGCCCCGGCGGCCTCGCCGCCCTGCTGCTGCCGCCGACCGTCGCCGGCCGCCGGGCCGGCCGCCGGGTCCGCGCCGAGCTGCTGCGCTCGGGCGCCCTGCGCGCCGTCGTCGCCCTGCCGGCCGGCGCCGCCCCGCCGTACGGGGTGCCGCTCCACCTCTGGGTGCTGCGCGCGCCCCGGCCGGGCGACGACTTCCGGCAGGTGCTGATGCTCGACGCGTCGTCCGCCTCGTCCGCGTCGCTCGCCGCGTCGCCGGCCGCCGCGGAGACGGGGGAGGGCGGACGCGACAGGGTCCGCTGGGCCGAGCTGCGCCGGACGGTCCTGGACGCGTGGCGCGCCTTCGACCTCGCGGCCCGCGAAGGCCTGCCGCTGCCGGAGGACCGGCCGGGCGTCCACCGGACGATGGCCGCGATCGACCTGCTCGACGACGAGACCGACCTCTCGCCCGCCCGGCACGTCCCGCCCGCCTCACCGGTCGGCGGTGCTGCCGAACTCGCCCATCTGACCGGCCGGCTGCGCGAGCTGCTGGGCGGGCTCGCGGACCCGGCCGCACTGCTGCCGGAGCCGGGCGCTGACGGGAGCGGCGTGGCCGGGGCGGGTGCGGCGGACGCGGCGGGCGCGGCGGCTCCCGGGCTCTCCGCGGTTTCCGTGGTCTCCGTGGTCTCCGTGGGGGAGCTGGTCCGCGGCGGGGTGTTGGAGGTGTACTCCTCCGGTTCCGGCGCACCGGCCCGCCCGGCGGGCGCCGGCCCCGCCGGCACCCCCGTGCTGACGGATCAGGACCTCATTGCGGGCAACCCGCCCAGCGCGGTCCTCGACACGGCGCGCCCGACCGGCACGACCGGTACGACAGGTACGACCGGTACGACCGGGCCGGCCGGTGCGACGGGCGCGGCCGGGGACGTCCGCATCCGGCCCGGCGACGTCCTCGTCCCCGCGCTCGGCGGTGGGGTGGCCCGGGTCGTGCCACCCGGCAGCCCGCTCACGGGCGCCGCGCTCGGCCGCCAGCTCCACCTGCTGCGCCCCGACCCGGCCGCGCTCGACCCCGACTTCCTGGCCGGCCAGTTGCGGTCCACGGCCTCCACCCGCCGCGCCGCCAGCCATGCCTCCACCACCGCCCGCCTCGACATCCGCCGCGTCGAACTCCCGCGGCTCCCGCTCGCCGAGCAGCGCGCCCTCGGTGCCGCCTTCGCCGGCCTCGCCACCTTCGACACCACCCTCCAGCAGGCCGCCGCGCTCGCCCGCACCCTGACCCAGGCCCTCACCGACGCGCTGGCGACCGGCACGCTCCAGCCACCGAAGGGCTCCTGACCTCCCGTCGGCCGGAGTGCGGCCCGAGCCGGTGGAGACCGGCCCCGGGCACCGGTCCGGGCAGGCCCGGCCGCGGTTGCGCCGGGATCCGAGGTGCGGGAGGCCCTTCGACGGGCCGGTGGCGGGCGGTACGGTGTCCGGGGTTCGCCCGTACCGCGGTCGACCGCCGTCCTCACCCGCTCAGGAGCGCACATGTCAGGGCAGTACCCCGGGCAGTTCGGACCACCGTCCGGCGGCGCGTTCCCGGGCGGCGCGCCCGCCGGGGGCATACCGGGCGGGCCCCCGTACGGCGCCCAGCCGTACCCCGCCCAGCCCTACTCCGCCCAGCCGTACCCCGCTCCGGCCGTCCCCGTCCCGCCGACCCAGCCCGTCCCGGCGTTGCGCCCCGCGATGGCCGCCGGCCCGTTCGGCGTGCTCGGGCGTGTGCTGTGGGCCCTGGTCCCGCTGGTGACCATCGGTCTGCTCGGCGTGATCCCCTCGCTGTTGCTGGCGATCCGCCGGCGGCGGGCGTACGACATCGCCGGTGCGGTGGTCTTCGTCGCACTGTTCCTCACGTACCTGGTCTGCGCGGGCGTCGCCGGCGGCACCAAGGCGCCCACCGCGGACACCATCGGCATGGTGGCGATGGTGCTGATGTGGTTCGGCGCGCCGTTGCACTTCCTGGTGATGGACCTCCAGGTGGTGTGGAACGCGGGCCGACCGAAGCCTCCCGCCCCCGCGGCCTACTACGCGCCGCCCGCCGCGCCGTACGCCGCACCGACCATGCCCGCGGCGCCGACCATGCCCGCTGCGCCGTACGGACCGTACGGGCAGGGTCCGGCGGCCGGGTACGCGACCCCGGCGCCCGCGCCCGCCCCCGGGTACGCGCCCCCCGCTGCCGGGCCCGCTCCCGCTGCCGGACCTGCTCCCGCGACGGGTGACGAGCTGCGCGAGCTGGGTGAGCTGCTGCGCCGTCAGGCCCGCGAGGGCGGCCGGCCATGACCGCGGACCGGGTGATCGGCGGCCGGTACCGACTGGCCGAGAAGATCGGCCACGGCGGTATGGGCCAGGTCTGGGGCGGCTACGACGAGCGGCTGGACCGCCCGGTCGCCGTCAAGCTGCTCCGCACCGACCACCTCCTCGGCGCCGGCCCGTCCGCCAACGGCGGCGGTCGCACCGGCGGTGGCGGGGCCTCCGGGGACGCCGGGGGCGCCACCGATCGCCTGCGCCACGGCGACGAGCTCCACCGCCGCTTCCTGCGCGAGTGCCGGATCACCGCGGCCCTCGACCACCCCGGCCTGGTCACCGTCTTCGACGCGGGCGAGGACGACGGCGAGCTCTACCTGGTGATGCAGCGCGTTCCGGGCGTCAGCCTGGCCGACCTGATCGCCGAGGACTCGCCGTTCCCGGTCGAGCGCGCGGTCGCCGTCGCCGCCCAGCTCTGTGCGGCGCTGGCCGCCGTCCACGCCGTGCCGGTGGTCCATCGCGACCTCAAGCCCAGCAACGTGATGGTCCGCGACGACGGACGGACCGTCCTGCTCGACCTCGGCATCGCCACCGCACTCGACACCGAGGCCACCCGCCTCACCCTCACCGGCGTCCCCATCGGGAGCCCTTCGTACATGGCCCCCGAGCAGGCGCTCGCCGCGGTCATCGACCCGCGCAGCGACCTGTACGCGCTCGGGTGCCTCCTGCACGCGATGCTCACCGGCGAGGAGCCGTTCCGCGCACCCACCGCGCTCGGCGTGCTGCGCCGCCACGTCGACGAACCGCCGGTACCGCTGCGCGAGATCCGGCCCGACGTCCCGGAACCGCTCGAACGGCTGGTCCTCGACCTCCTCGCCAAGCAGCCCGCCGACCGCCCGGCCCACGCCCAGCAGGTGTACGCGCGGCTGCTCCCGCTGCTCCCCGCGGCCGTCCCGGCCCCGCAACCCCGGTACGGGCCGCTGCCCGACCCCACCCGCCCGTACCGTCACCCCCACCAGCCGCAGCCCCGGCCGGGGGACTCGGCAGCGGCGCCGGCCGTCGCGCCGCCGGCCGCCGTGCCGTCGACGGCTGTACCGCCGGTCGCCGTGCCGCCGGCCCCGCGGGGGGAGCCGCACCCGTTCCTGATGTCCGCGGTGCCCGCGCGCGCGTCGGACCTGGCGGCCGCCTGTGCCCGGCTCTCGGACCTGGTCGACGCCGGCCGCCGCGCCGAGGTGCTCGACCTCGCCGCCACGCTGCTGCCCCGCGCCCAGGCCGAACTCGGGGACGGCGCACCGCTCGTCCGCACCGTCCGGACCATCTACGCCCGCACCCTCCATCAGGAGCAGCGCTACCAGCACGCGCTCCCCGAGTACCGGTCGCTCGCCGCCACCGCGGACGGCGGCCCGGACGGCCCGCAGGGGCTGGAGCACCGGTACCGGGCCGCCGAGTGCCTGGAGCAGCTCGGCCGGGGCGCAGAGGCGCTCGTCGAATACCGCGCGCTGCTCGCCGCCGACCCGGGCCCCGACCCGGACCGGGTCTTCGACATCCGCGAACGGATCGGAACCCTGCTCACCGCGGGCGGCGACGCCGAGGCGGCCTGGCAGTGGCTGCTCCAACTCCTCTTCGACCGCGAACGCCGTGACGGCCCGCACCACCCGGCCGTCCGCCGCCTCCGCCAGACCCTCGACACCCTGCAGGCCCACCGCACCACCAACAACCCCGACCCCCGCACCACCCCCTGGCGCTGACACCACGCCGCCCGCGCGGCACCCGGGTGGCCCGGCCACCCCGGGCCCCGAGGAGCAGGAACTCGGGTCGGCCTGACGTCCCGTACCGGGCGTAGCGTCCTCACCCCGAGCGTTCCGAGTACTCCGCCCGCTCCGCCCGCTCCGGTCACTCCGCCCGCTTCGCCGCCGGCGCCCGGGTTCGCTGTGCCCGTCCCTGCTGGTGTTCCTGTGCCGGGGTATGACTTTCGGCAGATCCGGTGCAGCACCGGGCCTCCGTAGGGTCGTCACCGTGCGGACGAATGGACAGCAGTGGGGCGGACGGGTCGACGGCGGGCTGCTGGTGGGGGCTTCGGCGGCGATCGGGCTGAGTGTGACGAGCATCTGGTGGGCCGTGCCGGCGGTCGGTGCGGCGTTCCTGGCCGGGTGGCGGATGGAGCGGGCGCGGCCGGCGGTGGTGCTCCTGGTCGTCCTGGTGGCCGTCGGGGTGCCGGCGGCGCTGATGGTGCCGGGGTGGATGGTGCCGGGGACGTCGGTCCTGTCCCTGGTGATCTGTGCCGGCATGGGGCCCTGGATGGTGGGCCGGTTCTGGCGGCAGTCGCAGGAGCTGGTGCGGGCCGGGTGGGAGCTGGCGGAGCGGCTGGAACGGGAGCAGCAACTGGTGGCCGAGCAGGCCCGGTTGCGCGAGCGGGCCCGGATCGCGCAGGACATGCACGATGCGCTCGGCCATGACCTGAGCCTGATCGCCCTGCGGGCCGGCGCCCTGAAGCTGGCTCCCGACCTGGCCGGGCCGCACCGGGAGGCGGCCCAGGAGATCCGGGCCGGCGCGGGGGCGGCCGTGGAGCGGCTGGCGGAGGTGATCGGAATCCTGCGGGACGATGCGGACGGGTCGTCCGCCCGGGGCCCGGCCGACGCGGGCGTCGCCCAGTTGGTCGAGGAGGCGGCCGCGGCGGGCCTGGACGTCGGGCTGACCGTCACCGGCGAGGCGGACGGTCTGCCGCGCGCAGCCGAGCACGCCGCCTTCCGGGTGGTCCAGGAGGCGCTGACCAACGCGGCCAAGCACGCCCCGCGGGCGGCGGTCACTGTTCGGGTGGCCCACACACCGGACGGCGCCCGCGTCCAGGTGGTCAACGGCCCGTCGCCGGTGGACCTGTCAACAGGGAGCCCGTCAACAGGGAGCCCGTCAACAGGGGGCCCGTCAACAGGGGGCCCGTCAGCGGTGGGTCCGGCGGCCGGGGCGGGCGGTGGCGGCCGGGGCCTGATCGGCCTGGCCGAGCGGGTCAGGCTGGCGGGCGGAACCTTCAGCCACGGGCCCCGCGCCGGCGGTGGCGGTTTCGAGGTCTCCGCGTACCTTCCGCGTTCCGGTGCCCCCGTCGCCGCCGCCGTGCCCGTCACCGTCTCGCCGGCCCGCGAACTGCACCACGCCCGCCGCCGGGTGGGCCGGATGATGGTGGCGGTCGTCCTGGTGCCGCTGGCCACCGTGCTGGTGCTCACCACCGTCCTGCGAGGATGGGCGGTCTACACCGCCGGCCGCGCCGTGCTGGACCCGGCGGACTACGCGTTGCTGCGGGTCGGCCAGGACCGTGCGACGGTGCAGCGATTTCTGCCGGAGCGTCAGTTTCCGTACCATCCGTCCGCAGGGAACCCGCCACCCCGGGGAGAAGGTGTGACGTGCGAGTACTACGCCATCACGGCCAAGCCGTTCAACGACGACCGCTCCGGAGACGCGTACCGGCTCTGCTTCCAGGGCGACGTGCTGATCTCCTTGGACGCCCTGATCGCGTGAGTGCCGGATGAGCGGCGGGGAGGGGGACGCGACCGCCGCGCCGATCCGTGTGCTGATCGCCGACGACGAGCCGATGGTGCGCGCCGGTATCCGCGCGGTGCTCGCCACCGATCCGGGCATCGAGATCGTCGCCGAGACCGGGGACGGCCGGGACGCCGTCGAACTGGTCCGCCGCCACCGGCCGGACGTCGCCGTGCTGGACATCCGGATGCCCGGTGCGGACGGCATCAGCGCCGCTGCCGAGATCCGCCGGACCGGCGCCGCCACCGGGATCCTGATGTTGACGACCTTCGGCGAGGACGACTACATCCTGCGGGCCCTCGGCGGCGGTGCCAACGGCTTCCTGATCAAGTCCGGCGAGCCGGAGGAGCTGATCGCCGGTGTCCGGGCGGTGGCGGACGGTGCCGCCTACCTCTCACCCAAGGTGGCCGCGCGGGTGGTCGCCCACCTGGCCTCCGCCGGTGCCGGCGGGCCGGCCGACCGGCGCGCCTCCGCCAGGGAACAGGTGGCCGCCCTCACCGCCCGGGAACGGGACGTGCTGACGTTGGTCGCCGCCGGGCTCTCCAACGGCCAGATCGCCCGCCGGATCGGGGTGGTGGAGGGGACGGTGAAAGCCCACGTGAGCTCCATCCTGGTACGGCTCGGTGTGCCCAACCGGGCGGCCGCCGCCGTCCTCGCGCACGAGGCCGGCCTGACCCTCGGCGGAACGTGCGCGGGCGGCCCACGCACCTGAGCCGGCGGGTATGAGCGGCGGGTGCCCCAACAGCAGGGGCCCCAGGACGCGCACGCCGGCCAGTGCGGTCACCGCTGCCGTGGCGAGCGGCAGCAGGGCCACGACCACCGCGGCCGTGACCGCTCCGCCCAGGGCGGAGCCGGCGACCACGTCGTGCGGGTAGTGCACGCCCGCAGCCACCCGCAGCGCGGCGGTGGCACCGCCGACCGGGACGACGAGCATGGCCAGGCGCGGGCGCAGCAGCACCAGGCCGGTCGCCAGGGCGACGGCCAGCGTCGCGTGGTTGCTCGGGAACGACCAGTCGCCCGGCGGAGGGCATTCGGCAACCGCCCACCGAGCGGTGGCCGCGCCGGGCAGCGCCCGGCAGGGGCGCTCCTCGTCGATCACCACCTTCAGCACCTCGCTCACCGCGTACGCGAGCACCGTGCCGAGGCCGGTGAGCGCGACTCCTGCGACCAGCCCGGCGGCCTGCCGCCCGCGCGCCCTCCACCAGCAGAGCGCCAGCAGCAGGCCCAGTACCAGCAGGCCGGCCTCGGTCGCGGGCTCCAGCAGCGAGGACAGCCAGTGCGGGGCGTCGGCGACGGCGTCCGCCACCCGCCGGTAGAGGGTGGCGGACGGGCCGTCCACCACCCTGGCCGGCGCGCCCGTGCCACCGTGTGCCGGCGCCAGCCACCCGACCACGCCGGTGCCCGCCGCCAGCAGCGCCACGGCGACGGCCACCCGACGGCCCGTCGTCCCGACCGTCTCTCTCCTGCCCGTGTTCCTCATGACCAGGACGGTAGGAGCGACGGCCGGGCGGCCGCCCGACCCGAAAGTCAGGGGGAGACCTGGACGATCGTCAGGGTTGACAGTCGTTGCGTTCCGCGCGGATGACCCGTTCGGGTCACGGTCCGCGCGACCCGGCCCCGTCCGCCCTACCCTCGGGACAACGCCGGGCCCCTCACCGGACCTCCGTCGCGCGCCGCCGTCACCCCGGAGACCAGCCATGCACCGTCGGACCGCCGTCGCAGGCGTCCTGCTCGCCGCCTCGGCGCTGGCGGCGTGCGGGGGCGGCAGGCTCACGCCGGGCACGGCGGCGGTGCTGGACGGCCGGCGGATCCCGGTGGGCACGGTCGAGGCGCGGGTCGCGGAACTGCGGCACACGGCAGGGGGCGCCTCGGCGGACGCCCGGGAGGAGCCGGACGGGCTGGCCCGGCGGGCCGTCTCCGACCTGGTGCTCGACGCGGTGGTCGCCCGTGCGGTGGCGGAGCGGGGGCCGGCCATCGGCAACACCGAGGTGGCGGCGGCCCGCACGGCGGACGAGGAGCGGTACGGCGGGGCCGGAGCGCTCGCCCGGGCACTGGCGTCCCGGGGCGTCCCGGGCAGCGGCATCGACGACTACTACCGCCGCAGGCTGGGCATCACCCGCCTCGCCGCCGAAGCCGGCCAGGACGCCGACACCCCCGTGGGCGACGCCACCGTCCGCCTCGCCCTGGCCGCCGCGGCCATCGCCCTCCGCGTGCACGTCAACCCCCGCTACGGCACCTGGAACCCGGACCAGGTCGCCCTCCTCCCCGATGCCCCGCCCTGGCTGGCCCCCTGACCGGAGCGAAAGGGGCCGCACGGGAAGTCGGTGGGGTCGACTTCTGGTGCGCGGGGTTGGTGGGCTGCGCACGGGAAAGTCGGTGGGGCCGACTTCCGGCGCATGGGTCGGCGGGGTGCGCGTGGGGCGGGTGTTTCCCCCCGGGGAAGCGCGGAGGCAGGGCGTCGGCCGGGGCGGGTAGGTTCGGGGTGTGACGAATTCTCCGGGCGCCAAGTTGATCCTGCTCACCACCACCCACCGGGTGGCCCCCGGCCTGCTGGCGTGGCCGGCGTGGGAGGCGCTGCGTTCGGCGGGGCGGGTGCTGGCGGGGGACGCCGGGAACCCGCAGCTGGCGGCGGTGCGGCAGGCCGGTGTCGAGGTGGAGGTCGTGCCTCCGGGCTCCGCGCCGGCCCTGGCGCGCCTGCTGACCGACCTGCCGACGGACCTGCCGGCCGGAGCGGGCCCGACGGTCTGGCTGGGCAGCCCGGACGGTGACCCGGGGCTGACCGACGCGCTGGCGCGCCTCGCGGTGGAGCACGCGGGCGAGGTGCCCGAGATCGAGGTGCTGCCGGGCTCGTACGACCTGCCGGGTGCGCGCCTGCTGGACCTGGTCTCGGTGATGGACCGCCTGCGCTCGCCGGGCGGCTGTCCCTGGGACGCCGAGCAGACCCACGCCAGCCTGGTGAAGTACCTGGTGGAGGAGGCCTTCGAGCTGGTCGAGGCGATCGAGGAGGGGGACCGCGAGACGCTCCGGGAGGAGCTGGGCGACGTCCTGCTCCAGGTCTTCTTCCACTCCCGGATCGCCGAGGAGCACCCCACCGACGCGTTCTCGATCGACGACGTGGCGGGGGACATCGTCGAGAAGCTGATGTACCGCCACCCGCACGTGTTCGGGGACGCCGAGGCCGAGGGCGCCGCCGAGGTGGAGGCGAACTGGGAGACGCTGAAGGCGGCCGAGAAGTCGGACCGCGAGTCGGTGCTGGACGGCGTGCCGGCCGGGCTGCCGTCGCTGGCGTACGCGGCGAAGCTGGTGTCACGGGTGCGCCGGGCCGGGGTGGCGGGAGTGCCCGACGCGCCGTACGAGCTGCCGGCCGAGCTCACCGCGGAGTCGGCGGGCACGCTGATGCTGGCCGTGGCGCAGCGGGCGCACGACGCGGGTGTGGACGTGGACGCCGCGTTGCGGGCGGCCGCGCGCGGGTACCGGGACGCCGTCCGCGCCGCGGAGGGGCTCAAGCCGAACGACTGAACCCCGGGCACCACCCGGCCCCCGGACGGTTCACGGCCCCGACGAGCCCCCGGCCCGGACGGACGGCTCCCGGCCCCGACGAGTCCCCGCCCCCGGACGGCTCCCGGCCCCCGGGGGGACGGCGTCCGGGCAGGACGGGTCAGACGACCGCGGCGGCGTTCTCCACCGGACGGCGCTGCTGCGGCACCACGACCTCGCCGATGGCCTCGCCGACCAGTGCGAGCAGCTCGGCGAGCCGCTCCAGGTCCAGGTGGTCGGGCAGCTCGGCGAGGGAGACGATGCGCTCGCCGTCCGGGCCGGCCACGCAGAACAGGTCGATCGGTCCGAGGTGCTTCTCGGCGGTGTCGACGAGGGCGGCGACGTCGCTGGGGCGGCGGATGTCGCCGCAGACGCCGACGACCGGGCAGCCGGGCCGGTCGAGCTCGGTGGCGAGGTCCTCGGCGACGCCCTCCCGCTGGTCGGCGATGAGCACCCCGACGGCGCCGGCGGCGGTGAAGCGGCGTGCGAGATCGGCACCCGACCCGCCGTCGAGTACGGCGATGACCACGACTGCCCCGGTGACCCGCATGGTGCGCTCCTCCCTGTGGGCGGCTCCGCACCGGCGCCCACGTGTTGCTTTGCGGGAGGATCGTAGGCTTGTCCTGACCCTCCGCAACAGGGATTACCCCTCAGGTGACCAGGCTCACGCCTGCCACGCCCGGGAACCCTTCGGCAGGGCCCCTCGAACAGGCGCCCCGCCGACGCCCCGCGACACGCCGCCGACGCCCCGCGTCACCCCGAGGAACCGCCCCCCGGCCCCGTCGGACGGACGTCCCGCCGACGCCCCGCCGACGTCCCGCGCACGTCCCGCCGACGCCCCGCACCTCCGGGAACCCGCCCCCCGGACCCCGGGGATCCCACCGGATACCGTCGACACATGCCAGTTCAGCCCGATTCCGCCCGCCCGCCGCTCTTCACCTGGGACTTCGCCGCCGACCCGTACCCGGCCTACGCGTGGCTGCGGGAGCACGAGCCGGTGCACCGCACCACCCTGCCGAGCGGGGTCGAGGCCTGGCTGGTGACCAGGTACGCGGACGCCCGGCAGGCCCTCGCCGACAGCCGGCTCTCCAAGAACCCGCTCCACCACAGCACGCAGGCCCACAGCACGGGCCGGGTCGGCATCCCGGGCGAACGCCAGGCCAACCTGATGACGCATCTGCTGAACATCGACCCGCCGGACCACACCCGGCTGCGCCGGCTGGTCTCGAAGGCGTTCACGCCCCGCCGGGTGGCCGAGTTCGAGCCGAGGGTGCAGCAGCTCACCGACCGGCTGATCGACGGCTTCGCGGAGCGCGGCAGCGCCGACCTGATCCACGAGTTCGCCTTCCCCCTCCCCATCTACGCGATCTGCGACCTGCTCGGCGTGCCCGCGGAGGACCAGGACGACTTCCGGGACTGGGCGGGCATGATGGTGCGGCACACCAGGCCGGGCCAGGGCGGGGGCCAGCGCGGTGGTGTGGGGCGGGCGGTGAAGCGGATCCGCGCCTACCTGGCGGAGCTGATCCACCGCAAGCGGGCGGACCTCGGCGACGACCTGATCTCCGGCCTGATCCGGGCCAGCGACCACGGCGAGCACCTGACCGAGAACGAGGCCGCGGCGATGGCCTTCATCCTGCTCTTCGCCGGGTTCGAGACGACCGTCAACCTGATCGGCAACGGCACCTACGGCCTGCTGCGCAACCCGGACCAGCGGGCGCTGCTGCAGGATTCGATCGCCCGCGGGGAGAGCTCCCTGCTGGAGACCGGGATCGAGGAACTCCTGCGCTACGACGGGCCGGTGGAGCTGGCCACCTGGCGGTTCGCGACCAGCCCGCTGACCATCGGCGGGGTGGCGATCCCGGTCGGCGATCCGGTGCTGGTGGTGCTCGCGGCGGCGGACCGGGACCCGGCGAGGTTCGCCGACGAGAACACCCTCGACCTGGCCCGGGCGGACAACCCGCACCTGGGCTTCGGGCACGGAATCCACTACTGCATCGGCGCCCCGCTGGCCCGGCTCGAGGGGCGGGCGGCGCTGGCCACCCTGCTCTCCCGGCTGCCGGATCTGCGGCTGGCCGAGAACCCGGACAACCTGCGCTGGCGAGGTGGTCTGATCATGCGTGGACTTCGTGAACTTCCGGTCGAATTCACTCCCGAGAAGAAGCCCGTCGTCCCTGCTGACGAGCCCTCCGTCGGGGCCTCCGACATCACGGACTGATGCCTCGACACACTGACGGGACGTCTCCGACACGCCGAAACAGGGGGGTTGAACCGCCATCAAAGCGGACATACCGCCTTCGTTGGTAGGCGATCAGCCACTCACCGTAATTTCTGTGTGATATCGGCGATATGAGCTTGTGATTGGTAAGAGGATCTGCCTACCCTCCCTGAAGTTCGCAGCTGCGGACCTCGTGCGCGGAACGCCGAATCCTGCCCGCCGTGCCACGGGAAACCGACCAGACCCCTGGGCAGGGGCGGGGGAACCAGGTTTGTTGCCGTCCCCCACGGCTTGGGGTGAAGCCGCCCGCGCGGGCAGAAAGCCTTCCGCGCGAGCGGCCGGGCCACCTCCCGGTCCGAACCCGACAGCTCACCTCGCAGGCGTGCGGAGAGGGACCCATTCATGCTGTTCGTTGGAACTGGCCGTCACCGTCGTCGCACCCAGGCCGAGAAGGCCATCGCAGTCGCCGGTGTGGCCGGCGTCGGACTCGCGATGCCGATCCTCACCGCCACCGGCGCCTCGGCGGCCCCCGTCTCGACCTGGGACGCGGTCGCCCAGTGCGAGAGCGGCGGCAACTGGAGCATCAACACGGGCAACGGCTTCTACGGCGGCCTGCAGTTCACCTCCAGCACCTGGAAGGCGTACGGCGGCACGTCCTACGCTCCGCAGGCCAACCAGGCCAGCAAGGGCCAGCAGATCTCGGTCGCGGAGAAGGTCCTCGCCTCGCAGGGCCCGGGCGCCTGGCCGGTCTGCTCGCAGAAGGCCGGCCTGAGCAAGGGCGGTGCCCCGGCCTCGGTCGACACCGCCTCGGACGCCAAGCCCGCCGCGCCGAAGCCGGCCCAGAAGCCCGCCCAGCCGAAGCCGGCCCAGCAGCAGGCCCAGAAGCCCGCCGCCCAGCAGCACGCGCAGCAGGCCCAGCCGTACGGGCAGCAGCAGGCCACGACCCCGGACTTCTCCGGCCACGGCGGCTGGGACGCCGACGCGAAGGTGTACTGGTACCAGAGCAACGGTGACTGGTACTGGACCAGCCACCAGAGCGTCTACCAGCAGTACGCCGGCCAGGGTGCGGGTCAGGACAACCGCGCCGCCCAGGCGGCTCCGGCCGCGCAGGCCGCCCCGGTCGCGCAGAGCGCCCCCGCGGCCCAGCAGCACGCCGGCCACGGCTACACCGTCCAGTCCGGCGACACGCTGGCCGGCATCGCCGCCACCCAGGGTCTCCCCGGGGGCTGGCAGGCGCTGTACGACGGCAACCGCGGCACCGTCGGCGCCGACCCGGACCTGATCATGCCCGGACAGGTGCTCAACCTCGGCTGAGCGCAACCTCTCTCACGGTGACTCGGCGAAGGGGGCCGGATTTGGCCCCCTTCGTCCACATCTGGTCGGCTTCCGTCGGGCAACCAGGTGAACTACCGGGGGGTAGCAGGGCCACACGCTGAGACGGGACCGAGGTCAGCGTGGCCCCGAGAGCCCGTGCGGTTAGGCTCTGGTCGTAACGACTCCGCAATCGTTCGCCCGACAGCACCCACCGTCAGTCGAACCTGCTTCCGCTAGGAGATGCCTCGTGCCGTCCATCGATGTCGTCGTAGCCCGTGAGATTCTCGACTCGCGTGGCAACCCCACGGTCGAGGTCGAGGTCGGCCTCGACGACGGCAGCACCGGTCGTGCCGCTGTCCCGTCGGGTGCCTCCACCGGTGCCTTCGAGGCCCTGGAGCTGCGCGACGGTGACAAGAACCGCTACTTCGGCAAGGGCGTCGAGAAGGCCGTCCTGGCCGTCATCGAGCAGATCGGCCCGGAGCTGGTCGGCTACGACGCCACCGAGCAGCGCCTGATCGACCAGGCCATGCTCGACCTGGACGCCACCCCGGACAAGTCCTCGCTCGGCGCCAACGCCATCCTGGGCGTCTCCCTGGCCGTCGCGCACGCCGCCTCCGAGGCCAGCGACCTGCCGCTGTTCCGCTACCTGGGCGGCCCGAACGCGCACGTCCTGCCGGTCCCGATGATGAACATCCTCAACGGTGGCTCGCACGCGGACTCCAACGTCGACATCCAGGAGTTCATGATCGCCCCGATCGGCGCGGAGTCCTTCTCCGAGGCCGTCCGCTGGGGCGTCGAGGTCTACCACACCCTCAAGGGCGTCCTGAAGGAGCGCGGCCTCTCCACCGGCCTCGGCGACGAGGGCGGCTTCGCGCCGAACCTGGACAGCAACCGCGAGGCCCTGGACCTCATCACCGAGGCCATCCAGAAGGCCGGCTACGTGCCCGGCCGCGACATCGCGCTGGCGCTGGACGTCGCCGCCTCCGAGTTCTACGAGGACGGCGCCTACCAGTTCGAGGGCAAGGCGCTCACCTCCGCCGAGCTCATCGAGTACTACGCCGACCTGGTCGCCTCGTACCCGCTGGTCTCCATCGAGGACCCGCTGGACGAGTCGGACTGGGACGGCTGGAAGGCCATGACCGTCAAGCTGGGCGACAAGGTCCAGCTGGTCGGCGACGACCTGTTCGTCACCAACCCGGCCCGCCTGGCCAAGGGCATCGAGACCGGCACCGCCAACGCCCTGCTGGTCAAGGTGAACCAGATCGGTTCGCTGACCGAGACCCTGGACGCCGTCGAGCTGGCCCAGCGCAACGGCTACCGCTGCATGATGTCGCACCGCTCCGGCGAGACCGAGGACGTCACCATCGCCGACCTGGCCGTCGCCACCAACTGCGGCCAGATCAAGACCGGTGCCCCGGCCCGCTCCGAGCGCGTCGCCAAGTACAACCAGCTGCTGCGCATCGAGGAGATCCTCGACGACGCCGCCGAGTACGCCGGCCGCGGCGCCTTCCCGCGCTTCCGCGCTGCGGAGTGACGCGCACGGTCGTCCCGAGGACCGGTGAACGCCGTACGTCCGAGGGCTGACCCGCGCCCGCCGGCGCAAGCCTGACCGGTGCCCCGCCGTTCACCCCGTAGGGTGGACGGCGGGGCACCGTCGCGACCAGGAGGGGATACGGGAGATGGCAGGCTGGAGGATTCCGGGCTTGGCGGCCCGGCCTCGCTTCACGAGCCGGGCGACCGTCCTCGTCCTGGTGCTCTGCTCACTGGTGGCGATCCTGGCCTACCCGACCCGGCAGTTCATCTCCCAGCGCTCCGAGATCTCCGCCCAGCGGGCGAAGGCCGAGCACGCCCGGCAGCAGGTCGAGCAGCTGCGCCGGGAGAAGACGCGCTGGCAGGACCCGGAGTACGTCAAGGCGCAGGCCCGCTCCCGGCTGCACTACGCGATGCCGGGGGAGACCCCGTACATCGCGGTGGACCCGGCCGGCCAGGGTGCCGCCAAGTCCTCCGCGTCCTCGCCCGCCCCGTCCGACGGTGCGGCCGCCTCCCAGGCGAAGGCCGCCAAGCCCTGGTACGCCAGCGTCTGGGACTCGGTGGACGCCGCCGACACCGCAGCCCTCGCCCCTCCCTCTTCACCCGCCCCCGCCCCCGCTGGAGCAAGCTCCCCCCATGACCACTGAGAACCACCCCTCCGTTCCCGACGCCGACGTCGCGGCCATCGCCGCCCAGCTCGGACGGGTCCCGCGCGGTCTGCGCGGCGTGGCGCACCGCTGCCCCTGCGGGAACCCGGACGTCGTGGAGACGGCTCCCCGCCTCGCGGACGGCACGCCGTTCCCCACCCTCTACTACCTGACCTGCCCCAAGGCCGCCTCGCTGATCGGCACCCTGGAGGCGGACGGCGTGATGAAGGAGCAGACCGCCCGGCTCGCCGAGGACCCGGAGCTGGCCGCCGCCTACCAGAAGGCGCACGAGGACTACATCGCCCGCCGTGACGCCATCGAGGTGCTGGAGGGCTTCCCGAGTGCCGGCGGGATGCCGGACCGGGTGAAGTGCCTGCACGTGCTGGTCGGCCACTCGCTGGCGGCCGGAGAGGGCGTCAACCCGCTCGGCGACGAGGCGATCGGCATGCTGGAGGACTGGTGGGCCAAGGGCCCGTGCGTCTCCGCGGCCGAGGTCGAGGCCGCCGGTGAGCGGGTCGCGCGCAACCGGGCCAAGGAGCAGGACCACGCGGCGGTGATCGCCGCCAAGGAGCAGAAGACGGCCGAGCGCGCCGCGAAGCGGGCCGCGGCCGAGGGCACCGAGGAGGCCGGCGAATGACCACGACCCGTGTCGCCGCGATCGACTGCGGCACCAACTCGATCCGTCTGCTGGTCGCCGACCTCGACCCGGAGACCGGGGAGATCACCGACCTCGACCGTCGGATGATCATCAACCGGCTGGGGCAGGGCGTGGACCGGACCGGCCGGCTGCACCCGGACGCGCTGGCCCGCACCTTCGCGGCCTGCCGCGAGTACGCGGAGGTCATCTCCGGCTTCGGGGTCGGCCCGGACCGGATCCGCTTCGTCGCCACCAGCGCCTCCCGGGACGCCGAGAACAGTGACGAGTACGCCAAGGGCGTGCGCGACATCCTGGGTGTCGGGCCCGAGGTGGTCAGCGGCGAGGAGGAGGCGCACCTCTCCTTCGTCGGCGCCACCAAGGAGCTCACCGGCGGTCAGTTCCCCGCGCCGTACCTGGTCTTCGACCTCGGCGGCGGGTCCACCGAGTTCGTGCTGGGCGGGGCGGACGTCCAGGCGGCCCGCTCGGTGGACATCGGCTGCGTCCGGCTGACCGAGAGGCACTTCGGCGGTGCCGAGCTGCCCTCGGAGGAGCAGATCGCCGAGGCCCGGGCGCACGTGCGGGCCGAGCTGGACAAGGCCGAGGAGGTCGTCCCGCTGACCGGCGCGGCCACCCTGGTGGGCCTGGCCGGGACGGTCACCACGGTCTCGGCGATCGCCCAGAACCTGCCGGCGTACGACTCCGAGGCGATCCACCATTCGCGGATCAGCCGTGAGCAGGTGGCCCGGATCGCCGACGAGCTGCTCGCCGCCACCCACGACCAGCGGGCGGCCATCCCGTCGATGCACCCCGGCCGGGTGGACGTGATCGCGGCCGGAGCGCTCGAACTGCTGGAGATCATGACGCGGACCGGTGCCGCCGAGGTGGTCGTCAGCGAGCACGACATCCTGGACGGGATCGCCTGGAGTATGGCCTCCTGATCGGCTGCGGTCCTTACCCGTCCGGCCCCGGAGCCCCCTGGAGGGGCCCGGGGCCGGGGCGCAGTCGGAGCCGGGCGAGAAAGTTCGTGAATTTCTTCACATGGCGATCCGTCCATTCGTCGTGTCCGCATGCCCGCAACGTCCGAAATGTGGGACTGAAGGCGCGGTCGGCGTGGCGACCGCTGGATCGCAGGCGCGGCCCCCGTGCGGGTTTGAAAATCGAAATCACACACGGGAACCCAGGCGCAGCACGGATCGTTGCAGCTCAGCCGGGCCGTCCGAACGCCCGTGCTCACGGAGGGGTCCCGGGGGCTGTGAGGTGACACCCCGGGGTCGCCAGAAGGGCCGCGAAGTGTAGCACAGGGTGTCCAGGAGCTTGTGAGCGGGCTCACGAATGCTGCTCCGGACGGTGCTGGATACTTTCGGATATGAGCACCACGGAGCGTCCTCGCATCCTCATTGTCGGCGGTGGTTACGTCGGCCTGTATGCCGCGATGCGCATCCTCAAGAAGATGCGTTACGGCGAAGCGACCGTCACGGTCGTCGACCCGCGGTCGTACATGACGTACCTGCCCTTCCTTCCCGAGGCGGCCGGCGGCAACGTCGCGCCCCGAAACCTCGTCGCCCCGCTGCGCAGCGCCCTGAAGAAGGCGGAGGTGCTCACCGGTGCGGTCACCGGCGTGGACCACGCCCGCAAGGTCGCCACGATCCAGCCCGCGGCCGGCGACTCGTACGAGCTGCCCTTCGAGTACCTGGTCGTCGCGACCGGCTCGGTCTCCCGCACCTTCCCGATCCCGGGTCTGGCGGAGCACGGCATCGGCATGAAGACCGTGGAGGAGGCCATCAGCCTCCGCAACCACGTCATGGCGCAGCTGGACAAGGCCGAGTCCACCACGGACGAGGCGATCCGCCGCAAGGCGCTGACCTTCGTCGTCATCGGCGGTGGCTTCGCCGGTGTCGAGACGATCGCCGAGATCGAGGACATGGCGCGCGACGCCGCCAAGATCTACAAGACCGTCAGCCGCGACGACATGCGCTTCATCATGGTGGAGGCGGCCAACCGCATCCTCCCCGAGGTGGGCCCGGACCTCGGTCTGTGGACCAAGGAGAAGCTCGAAGAGCGCAACATCGAGGTCTTCATCGAGACCTCGATGGACTCCTGCGTCGACCAGCACGTGGTGCTGAAGAACGGCGTCGAGGTCGACGCCTCCACCATCGTGTGGACGGCGGGCGTGAAGCCGAACCCGGTGCTGGCCAACTTCGGCCTGCCGCTCGGCCCGCGCGGCCACGTCGACACCGCCGCGACCCTCCAGGTCCAGGGCTTCGACTACGTCTGGTCCGCCGGCGACAACGCCCAGGTGCCCGACCTCGCCTCCGGCGAGGGCGCCTGGTGCCCGCCGAACGCGCAGCACGCCTGCCGTCAGGCCGTCGTCCTCGGCGACAACGTGATCTCCGGCATGCGGGGCTTCCCGCAGAAGGAGTACAAGCACAAGAACCTCGGTGCGGTCGCCGGCCTGGGCCTGCACAAGGGTGTCGCGATCCTCTTCGGCAAGGTCAAGCTCAAGGGCCGCCTGGCCTGGTGGTTCCACCGCGGCTACCACGGCGCCATGGTCCCGACCATGAACCGCAAGGTCCGTGTCTTCACCGACTGGACGCTGGCGATGTTCCTGAAGCGCGAGACCGTGGGTCTGGCCCAGATGGAGAAGCCGTTCGAGGCGTTCCAGGAGGCTGCGGCGCCCGCGCCGAAGCCGGTCGAGGCCGCCAAGCCGGCCGCCGACAAGGAGCTCGCCAGCAAGTAAGCGACTGCACCCCCGGTGTGGGAGCACCGGGGCATGAGTCGGAGGCCCTCCGCCCGGCAATGTCGCCGGACCACGACCTCCGTGGTGCTCAGCCGGCCGTGCGACCGGGCGGAGTACAGAAGTACGCGAAGGCCCCTGCCGAACCCTCCGGCGGGGGCCTTCGCGTTGCCGCGTTCGCGGCCGTGACCGCCGTTCGCCCTGCCCTGTCCGCCCGGGCCGGGGACGGCCGTCCCGGTGGCCGCGGGCGGTGGAACGCAACACCGGCCCCGGGCGGGGTGCCCGGGGCCGGTGGGGGTGGCGAGTCGGTCGGGCGGCCTGACCGCCCGCCGGTCCGTCAGTCGGTCTTGATGCTCGCCAGGATGTCCAGCTTGGACGCCCGGCGGGCCGGCCAGATCGCGGCCACCAGGCCGACCACGCCGGCCAGGCCGAGGAAGAGCAGCAGCTGGCCGTAGGGCAGGACGGTGGTCAGGCCCGTCATGGTCGACTTCAGGGTGCCGTTGATCGCCCAGGCCATGAAGCAGCCGAGCAGCAGGCCGATGCCGGCGCCGAAGACCGAGATCACCACGGACTCCAGACGGACCATCCGCTTGATGCCGCCGCGGTCCAGGCCGATCGCCCGCAGCATCCCGATCTCGCGCTTGCGCTCGAAGACCGACATGGCCAGCGTGTTGACGACACCGAGGATCGCGACGATCACGGACATCGCCAGCAGGCCGTACATCATGTTCAGCGCGAAGCTGATGGTCTGGCTGAAGTCGTGCCGGACGTCCTGCTTGGACTTGACCTCGATGACCGGGTTGGCGCCGGTGGCGTCCTTGAGCGCCTGCTTCAGCGCGCCGGTCTCTCCGTTGGCGCCCTTGACCAGGACGTCGTTGAGGTAGGGCTGCGGCTCGTGCTTGACGATCTCGCTGTTGGCCAGCATGACCGGGCCGAGCATGCCGCCCTTCTCGTAGACGCCGCCGACGGTGAGCTGGCCCTCGGTCTCGTCCGGGTAGGTGACCTTCATGGTCGAGCCGGTGGTCACGTTGAACTTCTTGGCGACGTCCTCGTCCACCAGCAGCTGGCCCTTGCCGACCGAGGCGGTGGAGCCGCTGGTCAGCTTGACCGAGACGAGCTTGTCGAAGGTGTCCGCGTTCAGGCCGGTGATCGCCTTGGTGGTGCCGTTCAGCTCCCAGTAGACGGTGGTCAGCGGCGACGAGGCGGCGACCCCGGGAGCCTTGGCGATTTCGGCGGGGAGCTTCTCGGACAGGCTCATGTTGTTGGCGGCGGAGACCAGGTAGTCGGCCTTCATCGCGCTGGTGACGGCCTTGTCGACCGCACTGCCGACCGAGGCGCCGATCACCGTCAGGCCGCTGACCAGGGTCAGGCCGATGGTGAGGGCGGCGGCGGTGGAGGCGGTGCGGCGCGGGTTGCGCACCGCGTTCTGCCGGGCGAGCTTGCCGGGGGTGCCGGCTAGCTTGCCGAGCACCGGGCCGGCCAGGGCGATCACCGGGCGGGAGAGCAGCGGCAGCAGGATGAAGATGCCGACCAGGGCCAGCAGGGCGCCGATCGCGACCGGCATCCGGCCGCCGCTGTCGCCGGTGGAGGCGCCGTAGGCGATCAGCGCGCCGCCGCCGGCCGTCAGCACCGAGCCGATGCTGTTGCGGACGACCAGGCTCTTCTGGCTGCTCGGCTGGTCGCCGCTGCTCATCGCGGCCACCGGGGCGATCCGGGAGGCGCGCACGGCGGGCAGCAGGGCGGAGAGGACCGTCACCAGGACGCCGACCACCAGGGTGACCGTCACGGTCAGCGGCTTGATCACCAGCGAGGCGGTCGGCATGCCGTCGTCCATCGAGTGGACCAGGGACTGCAGCCCGGCGCCGATCCCGACACCGGCGACCAGACCGGCCAGCGCGGAGACGGTACCGATCGCCAGGGCCTCGATCAGCACCGACCGGGTGACCTGCTTGCGGCTGGCGCCGATCGCCCGCAGCAGCGCGAGCTCCTTGGTGCGCTGGGCGACCAGCATGGTGAAGGTGTTGGCGATGATGAAGATGCCGACGAAGAGTGAGATCCCGGCGAAGGCGAGGAGCATGGTGCGCATGTTCTCGGTGCCCCGGGAGATCATCTTCTGCTGGTCGTCCTTGAGCTCCTGACCGGTCTCGACGTCCATCTGCTGACCGGCCGGGAGCTTCTGCTTCGCCTCGGCGCGCAGTGCGTCCTCGGTGGTGCCGGGCTTGGCGGTGAGCACGATGCCGCTGTAGCGGCCGGGCTCCAGCAGCAGCTGCTGGGCGGTGGCGCGGTCGAACAGGGTGAGCGTGCCGCCGGTGTTCACCACCGGGTCGTCGGTGGTGAAGACGCCGGTGAGCCTGGCCTCGGTGACCGGGCCGTTGGAGCCGACGCGGACGGTGTCGCCGACCTTGTAGCCGCCCTTCTCGGCGGTCTTGCGGTCGAGCGCGATCTCCTTGGCGTTCTTCGGACCCTGGCCCTCGGCCATCGGGTAGCGGGTGTCCTTGCCGTCCGGGCCGGGGGCGAAGTTGGCGCCCTTGGCGGACCAGGCCTGGCCGATCAGGTTGCCGCTCTTGTCGGCCACGCCGGTGAAGCCGCTGACCACGCCGCGGGCCTGGGCGGCGCCGGGGAGGGCGGCGAGCTGCTGGACGGTGGCGTCGGTCAGGGTGGCCGGGCTCTTCTCGCTCTTCTCGCGGGCGGAGGCGCCGGAGCCGGCGGCCCGGTCGACGATCTGGACCGACACGTCGGAGTAGCTCTTGGAGTTGCTGTCCCGCATGGCCTTGCCGAAGGTGTCGGAGAAGACCATGGTGCCGGCCACGAAGGCGGTGCCCAGCATGACGGCCAGAGCCGTCATCAGCAGTCGGCCCTTGTGGGCCAGCACGTTGCGCAGTGCGGTGCGATACATGGGGTGTCCTGGGGCTGTGGAGGGGCGGGGCGGCTGCCGGTGGGGCGTCAGCTGGTGCGGCCCTTGGCGTCGAAGCGGCGCATGCGGTCCAGGACGGTGTCGGCGGTGGGGCCGGTGAGCTCGTCGACGATGCGGCCGTCGGCGAGGAAGACGACGCGGTCGGCGTAGGCGGCGGCGACCGGGTCGTGGGTGACCATGACGACGGTCTGGCCGAGTTCGCGTACGGAGTTGCGCAGGAAGGAGAGGATTTCGGCGCCGGAGCGGGAGTCGAGGTTTCCGGTCGGTTCGTCGGCGAAGATGATGTCGGGCTTTCCGGCGAGGGCGCGGGCGCAGGCGACGCGCTGCTGCTGGCCGCCGGAGAGCTGGCTGGGGCGGTGGGAGAGGCGGCCGGAGAGGCCGACGGTCTCGACCACGCGGTCCAGCCAGGCCTTGTCGGCCTTGCGGCCTGCGATGTCCATCGGGAGGGTGATGTTCTCCAGGGCGGTCAGGGTGGGGAGCAGGTTGAAGGCCTGGAAGATGAAGCCGATGTGGTCGCGGCGCAGCTGGGTGAGCTGCTTGTCCCTGAGGCCGACGAGTTCGGTGTCGCCGATGGTGGAGGAGCCGGAGGAGACGGTGTCCAGGCCGGCCATGCAGTGCATGAGGGTGGACTTGCCGGAGCCGGAGGGGCCCATGATGGCGGTGAACTCGCCCTGGGGGAAGGTCACGCTGACGTTGTCGAGGGCGACGACGCGGGTCTCCCCCTCCCCGTAGACCTTGTTCAGGCCGGTGGCGCGGGCGGCCGCCCGGCCGGTGCGGACGGCGGTTGCGGTCGACGTGGTCACGGGGGTGCTCCTTGGGTTCGCGGGCTGCGGGCGGGGCGCGGGCTGCGGACGGTGCCGGGGCCGGCGGGAGGTCGTTGGACGGCCGGGCCCCGGGGGCTTCCGGCCGTACCTCAATGCTCAGCCACGTGATCATGGTTATTCGTCGCTCCGCCGGACGGTTGGCCTGACCACCGCTGGGCGTACGCCCAGGTAAAGCCCTCATCCTCCGGTATGACGCCGACCCTGATTGGGGCTCCGTGGCCGGATAGCGCGCCTCGCATGGCCAAATCACGAACTATTCGTCAGATGGCAAGGAAACATGACAACTTCCCTGGCTGGGAACATGCGAAAGGGCGTTGTGGGCGACTAGGCTCAGGCATGGCCCGGGACGGAGTCGGAACAGCACTCCCCGTCACCGCCGGGCCGGTCCACGGGACGCCCGGATGGTGGAACGCAGACACGGGCAGCTTAAAACTGCTTGGCCGAGAGGCCGTGCCGGTTCGAGTCCGGCTCCGGGCACCGCTCTCACCGGCGGGGGCGCCGATCCGGCGTCCCCGCCGGTTGCCGTTCGACGGATCCTCCTCGCGGCGTATCCCCATTTTTTTGCCAAGCCATTACCCTTGTGGTTCGGGCGGTGCAGTACCGCCACGGAGGGAATGAGCAATGAGAAGCAGCAACCCGGTCTTCTCGCGGGAGGGGTCGTTCACCCGCGAGTCCGGCTACGCGGGTTTCGGCACCACGCAGGCCGGGAGCCCGTCCGGCGGTAACCCCTACGGTCAGAGCAACCCGTACGGCACCAACCCGTACGGGAACAATCCGTACGACAACAACCCGTACGCGCAGCAGGCCCCGGGGCAGCAGCAGCTGACGGACGAGCAGCTGGTGGAGATGTACCGGGCGCCGTCCGCCGGTCCGCTGGCGACGGGGCGGATGACGCTCGACGACGTGGTCGCGCGCACCGCGATGACGCTGCTCACCCTGGTCGCCGCCGGCGCGCTGGCCTGGTTCGCGCTGCCGGCCGAGAACTACGGCGTCGCCGTGGGCGCGGGCCTGGTGGCCTTCGTCATCGGCATGGTGATCTCCTTCAAGCGGAGCGTCAGCCCGCCGCTGATCCTGCTCTACGCGGGCCTGGAGGGCTTCGCCCTCGGTGCGGTGACACACGTCTTCGACACCATCTGGGAGGGCATCGCGATCCAGGCGGTGCTGGGGACGGCGGCGGTCTTCGCGGCGATGCTGATCGGCTACAAGAGCGGCCGGATCCGGGTCACCCCGCGCTACACCCGGATCGGCATCTCGATCGCCATGGGCTTCGTGCTGCTGCTGATGGTCAACATGGTCGCGTCGATGTTCGGCGCGGACATGGGGCTGCGCGCGGGCCCGCTGGGCATCGTGGTCGGCCTGGTCGGCATCGGCCTCGGCGCGTTCTTCCTCTCGCTGGACTTCGCCGCCGTCGAGGAGGCCATCGCGCAGGGCGCCCCGCAGAAGGAGGCCTGGCGGGCCGCATTCGGGCTCACCCTCTCGCTGGTCTGGATCTACATCGAGATGCTGCGGCTGATCGCGATCCTGCGCGGCGACGACTGATCCCGTGCCGTTGAGGCACTGCTGAAGCACTGCTGAAGCACCGCCGGGTCCCGGGGCACTCGCCCCGGGACCCGGCGGTTCTTGGTTAGGCTCCCTGCATGTCCGAAGCACAGCCCCTGGTCGAGGCCGTCGACTCCCTGGCGGATCGTTTCCGCTCCATGCCGCAGAGCCGCCTGCTGGGCGCCGTGCCCGGCCACCCCTCGCGGGCGGCGGCCGCGCTGGCCCTGGCCTCCCGGCTGGCCGCGGTGGCGCAGGCCGCCGAGGGCGGGCCGGTGCGGGAGTTCCCGGACGCCGGGGCCTTCGCGGTCGGCGACCAGCTGTCGGTGGCCGGGCACGACCTGGCGGCCGCGCTGGCGGCACTGCCGGACGACGCGGAGGTGGCACTCCCGGAGGCGCTGGGCGCTCCCGCGCCGGCCGCGGCGGTCCTCGCCGGGGCGCTGGCCGAGGTGAACGCCACGGCCGCGCTCTGCGGCTGAGCCCCGGTCGGGCGGGCCCCGGCACCGCGGGCGGCCGGCACGGCGGGCGGCAGGGCAACGAACGGCCGCAACGACGGGCGGCCGCAACGACGGGCGGTCGCAATGGCGGGCGGTCGCAATGGCGGGCGGGGAGAGCGGCGAACGGCCGGAACGCCGGAGGCCGGCCGGATCGGTAACCCCTTGATCCGGCCGGCCTCCTGGCGCGGCGTCCGCCCCGTGTCGTCGTGTCCGGCGTCAGATGCTGGCGACCACCCGGTCGGCGAGCACGTAAACGGCGTCCTCGTCGGTGGAGAAGGTCAGCGAGTACGAGCCGGAGAACCGCGAGCCGCCGAGCAGCCGGACGTCCTCGCCGGCCCGGACGGCGTCGATCAGCCGGTAGGCGGCCTCGCGGTCACCGGGGGCGACGCAGAGCGTGGTGCCGTCGGCGAAGGCGTACACGTCCAGGGTGCCGAGCGGGCCGGGGCGGACGTCCACCAGGGCCACGCCCTCCTCGGCGAGGGTGGCCAGACGGGTGTCGGTCCACTCGCGGGACGGCGCCTGGCTGGGCACGAAGTCGGGGTGCGAGGGGTGGCGGCGCGGGTCGGGGGCGGCGGCGGGCGCGTCCTCGACGACCGGCTCGGCGTCCAGCAGCCCGGCCTCCAGGCCGGTGGCCAGCAGGTCGGCCTCGCGTCGGGCCCGGGCGTCGCCGCCGGACTCGCCGGTCGGCGCGGACGCACCGGCCGGGTGGCCGGGGCGCAGCGGGGCGCCGCCCTCGGGGCCGGCCTCGGCGGGGCCGGTGCCGCCCTCGTTGATCAGGTCCTCCAGCGCGGAGCGCAGCGCCTCGCCGAACTCCGGGTCCATGGTGCCCGCGTTGTCGGCGGCGTCCTGCGGGCCGGTCGGCCGGGGGAAGAAGAGCGGCCACTCGTCGGTGCCGAGCACGCTCGCGAACGGGGAGTCGAACAGTGGCGCGTCCTCGGCCGCGCGGGCCTCCTGCTCGGCCCAGAAGGCCCGGGCCTCGGTGATCTCCCGCTCGCGGTCGGCGGCGAGTGCCTCGGCGACGGCCCGGCGTATCGCGGCCTCGTCGACCGGTGCGGGCCCTGCGGAGGCCGCGGCCTGCGCGTCCAGCCGGCGGGAGAGTCCCCGGAGGCGGAGCAGGGCGGCGGTCGACACGGTGATCAGGATCAGCAGCAGGATGGTGTAGACGACGCTCACGGAACGTACTCCTAGGGAGGAGCGGAACGGGGTTACATCTCCACACTGCCGCATGCGGGGGTGTTATCGCAGTGGCGAATGTCTAATTTGTCCGAGACTTACGCACTTGTCCCCAAATTGTTAGGTAACACCGCTCTACGCTGCGGAGTTGATCCGCTCCGCACCGTCGATTTCCGGTCGGGATTCGGAAGAAAAGAGGGCCGGATCGACCTCGCGGTGTGATCCGGCCCTCAATTACGCAGCGTCACTCCAAATGGGTGGTCTGGACCCTTCGGGGTTGACGCACCGGTGACGCGGAGGTCAGCTGAGGCGCTCGATGACCATCGCCATGCCCTGGCCGCCGCCGACGCACATGGTCTCCAGGCCGAACTGCTTGTCGTGCCACTGCAGCGAGTTGATCAGGGTGGTGGTGATCCGGGCGCCGGTCATGCCGAAGGGGTGGCCGACCGCGATCGCGCCGCCGTTGACGTTCAGGCGGTCCAGGTCGATGCCCAGGTCGCGGTAGGACGGGATGACCTGCGCCGCGAACGCCTCGTTGATCTCGACCAGGTCGATGTCGCCGATGGAGAGCCCGGCGCGCTTGAGCGCCTGCTTCGAGGCCTCGACCGGGCCGTAGCCCATGATCTCGGGGGAGAGGCCGCTGACGCCGGTGGAGACCACCCGGGCGAGCGGGGTGATGCCCAGCTCGCGGGCCTTGGTGTCGGACATGATGACCAGCGCGGCGGCGCCGTCGTTCAGCGGGCAGCAGTTACCGGCGGTCACGGTGCCGTCCGGGCGGAACACCGGCTTCAGGCCGGAGACGCCCTCCAGGGTGACGCCCGCGCGCGGGCCGTCGTCGGTGCTGACCACGGTGCCGTCCGGCAGCGTGACCGGGGTGATCTCGCGCTCCCAGAAGCCGGCCTTGATGGCCGCCTCGGCGAGGTTCTGCGAGCGGACGCCGAACTCGTCCTGCTCGGCGCGGGTGATGCCCTTGAGCGCGGCGAGGTTCTCCGCGGTCTGGCCCATCGCGATGTAGGCGTCCGGCACCAGGCCGTCCTCGCGCGGGTCGTGCCACTCGCCGCCGCCCTCCTCGGCGCGCTTGGCGGTGCGGGCCTGGGCCTCGTCGAAGAGCGGGTTCATGGTGCCCGGCATGCCGTCGGACGTGCCGTTGACGCTGCGCGAGACGGTCTCCACGCCGGCCGAGATGAAGACGTCGCCCTCGCCGGCCTTGATCGCGTGCAGCGCCATCCGCGTGGTCTGCAGCGAGGAGGAGCAGTAGCGGGTGATGGTGGCGCCGGGCAGGTAGTCCATGCCCATCTGGACGGCGACGATGCGGGCCAGGTTGTGACCCTGCTCCCCGCCGGGCAGGCCGCAGCCCAGCATCAGGTCGTCGATCTCGCGCGGGTCGAGCTGGGGCACCTTGGCCAGCGCGGCGCCGATGATGTGCGCGGTCAGGTCGTCCGGGCGGACGTCCTTGAGCGAGCCCTTGAAGGCCCGGCCGATCGGCGAACGGGCGGCGCTGACGATGACGGCTTCGGGCATGGCGGGCTCCTCGCTGAGTGACCTTCGGACTGTCCTTCGGGCTGGGGCGCCCCGGCGGCCTCCCGGCCGCGGGGGCCGGTCGGACGCGGACGTCCGGGAGGAAAGTTACCGCCTGGTAGTTCAGGCGTCACCCGCCCCAGCGTGTGAGCTGGCCGACGTATTCCCGTCCTCCGTCACCGGCCCTGCCTGCGGTTCCGCCGTCGGGGTGCCCGGCAGGCCGACCCGCAGCCGGTGCCGCAGCATCGCCCAGCGCCGGACCGCGCCCTCGGCGCCGACCGCCGCCACCTCGGTGCCGGCCCGGCCGGCCGCGGCCGCCGCCGCGACCGCCACCGGCAGCACCGCCTCGCCGGGCACCGGGCCGGCCGGGCGCTCCTCCTCGGGCCAGAGGCCGAGCACGGCGCAGAGCGAGGGCAGCACCGCCATCGCCGCCGTCGCGTAGCCCTGGGCGGAGGGGTGGTAGCGGTCGGCGGCGAACATCTCCGGGCGTGCCGCGAACTCCGGCCCGAGCAGCGAGCCCAGCGACACCGTCCGGCCGCCCGCCTCCACCACGGCGATGGTCTGCGCGGCCGCCAGCTGCCGGCTCAGCCGGCGGGCCACCCAGCGCAGCGGCGGGCGCACCGGCTTGATGGTGCCGAGGTCCGGGCAGGTGCCGACCACCACCTCGCAGCCGTTGGCGCGCAGCGCCGCGACCGCCTCGCCGAGCTGGCGCACCGCGACCTGCGCCGGGCTGTGCCGGGTGACGTCGTTGGCGCCGACCATGATCACGGCGATGTCGGGCCGGTGCGGCAGGGCCAGCTCCAGCTGGCCGGAGAGGTCGCCGGAGCGCCCGCCCGAGCGGGCCACGTTCACCAGCTCGACCGGCCGCTCGGCCACCGAGGCCAGGCCCGCCGCGAGCAGCGCCCCCGGGGTCTCGCGGGCCCGCAGCACGCCGAGGCCGGCGGCGGTGGAGTCGCCGAGGAAGGCCAGGACGAGGGGCGGCTGCGGATCGGCGCCGTCGGCGAAGGCCTCGCCGTAGACGCCGTCGGCCTTGGGCGGGTCGCCGTCCAGGATGCCGATGGCCTGGATGGCGAGCCTGCTCTCGGTCACCAGCACGCCCACCAGGCCCACCCCCAGCAGGCCGAGCCCCCCGCCGCCGTACGCCGCGGCGGCCGCGATCCGGCGGGCCACCCGGGCCCGCGACTCCTGTGCCCCTGGCATCCGGTGCCCCCTTCACGTCCTCGTGCCGCCCCCGGCGGGGCCTCTCCAGTGCACCTGTACACCCCTCCTACCCGCGTTGGCGGCGCGCTACGACGGGGGTGGGCCATCCGTGGCGCCGGCGCGGGGCCGGCGCGGGGCCGGCCGGGTGTGACGGGGGCGTCGGGTCGGGTGCGGCGCAAGGGCGGGCTGGGGCCGGTGGCACGCCCTAGGCTTTGCAGTACCGAAAGCACTCGCATGCCCACATCCCGGGAGGACCCCCGTGCGGTACAGCAACTCGATCATCGACCTCGTCGGCAACACGCCGCTGGTCAAGCTGAACAAGGTCACCGAGGGCATCAGCGCGACAGTGCTGGCGAAGGTCGAGTACTTCAACCCCGGCGGCTCGGTGAAGGACCGGATCGCGATGCGCATGATCGAGGCCGCCGAGGCCTCGGGCGCGCTGAAGCCCGGCGGCACCATCGTCGAGCCGACCTCCGGCAACACCGGCGTCGGCCTGGCGATCGTGGCCCAGCAGAAGGGCTACAAGTGCATCTTCGTCTGTCCGGACAAGGTGTCCACCGACAAGATCAACACCCTGCGTGCCTACGGCGCCGAGGTGGTCGTCTGCCCGACCGCCGTCGCCCCGGAGCACCCGGACTCGTACTACAACGTCTCCGACCGCCTGGTCCGTGAGACGCCCAACGCCTGGAAGCCGGACCAGTACTCGAACGCGGAGAACCCGGCCTCGCACTACCACTCCACCGGCCCGGAGCTGTGGGAGCAGACCGAGGGGAAGATCACCCACTTCGTGGCGGGCGTCGGCACCGGCGGCACCATCTCCGGCACCGGCAACTACCTGAAGGAGGTCTCCGGTGGCAAGGTCCAGGTGATCGGCGCCGACCCGGAGGGCTCGGTCTACTCGGGCGGCACCGGCCGGCCGTACCTGGTCGAGGGCGTCGGCGAGGACTTCTGGCCGACCGCCTACGACCGCAACGTCGCGGACGAGATCGTGGCCGTCTCCGACAAGGACTCGTTCCAGATGACGCGCCGCCTCGCCAAGGAGGAGGGCCTGCTCGTCGGCGGCTCCTGCGGGATGGCCGTGGTGGCCGCGCTGGAGGTCGCCAAGCGGCTCGGCCCGGACGACGTCGTGGTCGTGCTGCTGCCGGACGGCGGCCGCGGCTACCTGTCCAAGATCTTCAACGACGACTGGATGGCCGACTACGGCTTCCTGCCCTCGGCCACCGACGAGGCGCACATCGGCGAGGTGCTGGCCCGCAAGGACGCCATCGAGCACGAGGGCATCCCGCAGTTCGTCCACATGCACCCGAACGAGACCGTCGCCGAGGCGGTCCGGGTGCTGCGCGAGTACGGCGTCTCGCAGATGCCGGTGGTCTCCCCGGGCGCCGGGCACCCCGACATCATGGCCGGCGAGGTGATCGGGTCGGTGGCGGAGAAGCTGCTGCTGGAGGGCGTCTTCGCCAACGAGATCCAGCTGACCGACACGCTGGACAAGGTGATGTCCAAGCCGCTGCCGGTGGTCGGCTCGGGCGAGACGGTCACCAACCTGATGAGCGTGCTGGAGAAGGCCGACGCCGCGGTGGTGCTGGTGGAGGGCAAGCCGCAGGGCATCGTCACCCGTCAGGACCTGCTGGGCTTCCTGGCCGGCCGCGCCGCGCACTGACGCCCGCTCAGCCGGCCGGGCCGTGCGGGGCACTGACGCCCGCTCGGCCCGCCCGGCCCGCAGGGGCGGCCGGGGGTTCGTCCACGGGCGAAGTGGTACACCGGCGTCACCTGCGCGCAGCACGCGCTTAACAACACCCGGGCATCGTGGTGGTCAACGGCAAGACGCCGAGTGAGGCGACGGCAACCGTCCGGGAGCGGCTCCCCGGCGGACGCGGTCGTCTCCGGACACGTCGGTCGGCCCTGGGCCGGCGGCCGTGTCCGCCCTCCCCGCCCGGCATCGGGCGGGAGGGGCCCGTCACAGGAGGCGCCGTCGTCCCGCCCCTGCCCGGTTCCGGCCGGTCACCAGGGTGCGGCGGCTCCTGCGACGACCAGCGCGCCGCTTGGCGCGTCTCCGCGGCTCCCGGGTGGGGGAGCCCCGGCGGAGACGGCGGGCCGGTCCCTCCCCGGAGGGACCGGCCCTTCCGGTGTCCGGCTCCGGTGCCCGTTTCCCGTACGCTCGCACGCATGACCAGCACTGAAACGACCGGCCAGGACGCCCCGCGCTACGTCCGGCTCAGCATCGAGCTCATCGCCGAGATCACCGACGAGGGCGCCCTCAAGGCGGCCGCCCTGAAGCAGGTGACCGACGACGAGTACCTCGACGACGAGGAGCGCGCCCAGTCCGTCGAGGCGATCGAGGTGGACCCGTCGGGTTCGCTCGCCCACTTCATCGACCCGGTCGCCCTGCTCGGCGACGTCCCGGGCGTGGAGCTCGCCTCGGCGACCTGGGAGTCCGCGCAGACCGAGTTCGACCCCGAGGGCGAGGGCTGGGACGAGTACACGGTGGAGGAGTCCGCCGAGTAGTCGCCCTGCTCCTCCCGCCACCGTCACGGTTGGTGACCGCCCGGCCTGCTCCTCGCAGGCCGGGCGTTTTGTCCATATTTGGTCGGAAGTTGGGTCATCTCATACGATCGATCTCCGTTGATGGTGGAACCGTGAAGGGGCAGTTTGCGTTTCTGTATCCGTAATGCCCGGGATGATCAGCAGGGAGAACGCGACGTGACGGCACGGGACGGTCAGGGGCGGGCAGGCGGAGGCAGCTGGACGCGGCGCGGCGTGCTGGCCGGCCTGATCGGTGCGCCGGTCCTGCTGCTGGCGGCCTGCAACGACACCAAGGGCGGCGAGGGCGCCAACGCCGGGGGCGGGACGTCCCCGGGCAGTGGCTCGGGAGCTGGCAGCGACGCGGGGGCGGGGACCGGCGGGGCGAGCACCGCTGCGAGCAGCTCGCCGAAGACCTCCGTCGCCGTCATCACGGTCACCCCCGCCGACGGCGCCACCGCGGCCAGCTTCAGCGACCCGGTGAGGGTCGCCGTCGCCGGCGGCACCCTCGGCACGGTCAAGGTCACCGACGCCACCGGCAGGGCCCTGGCCGGCGAGCTCTCCGCGGACGGCACCAGCTGGACCTCCGCCGCCGCACCGGCCAGCGGCACCAAGTACACCGTCACCGCCTCGGCCACCGACAAGGACAAGCTGGAGGCGGACGCCAACGCCACCTTCACCACGGCGACCCCCGCCAACACCTTCGTCGGCTACTTCACGCCCGAGGACGGCTCCACCGTGGGCGTCGGCATGCCGGTCTCGATCAACTTCAGCAAGCCGGTCACCGACCGCAAGGCCGTCCAGCAGGCGATCACCGTCATAGCCGAGCCGGGCGTCGAGATCGTCGGGCACTGGTTCTCCAGCACCCGCCTCGACTTCCGGCCGCAGGAGTACTGGGCCAAGGGCACCAAGGTCACCGTCAAGCTCCGGCTCAAGGACGTGCAGGGGGCGAAGGGCGTCTACGGGACCCAGTCCAAGGACGTCCGCTTCACCGTCGGCCGCGCGCAGACCAGCGTCGCGGACCTCGCCGCCAAGACGCTCACCGTCACCACCGACGGCCAGGTCAGCGCGGTGTACAAGATCTCCGGCGGCGCCCCCGAGCACCGCACCTGGGGCGGCAAGATGGTCATCTCCGAGCAGTTCCAGCAGACCCGGATGAACTCCCAGACCGTCAACCTCGGCAGCGAGTACGACATCGCCGACGTGCCGCACGCCCAGCGGCTGACCACCTCCGGCACCTTCATCCACGGCAACTACTGGTCCCCGTCGTCGATCTTCGGCGGCCAGAACACCAGCCACGGCTGCGTCGGCCTGAAGGACGCCCAGGGCGGGCAGGACCAGGGCGCGGACGGCTACAGGTTCTACCGGAGCTCGATGATCGGCGACGTGGTCGAGGTCGTGAACTCCGGGGACAAGACGGTCGAGCCGTCCAACGGCCTCAACGGCTGGAACGTCGGCTGGGCCGCGTGGAAGGCCGGCAGCGCACTCTGAGCGGCGGCTGAGCCCGCCCTCCGGTGGTGAGCCCGCGCCCCGGTGGTGTGACCGGTCCCGGTGGTGAGACCGGTCCCGGGTGACCGGGGCCGCTCCCCGGAAATTCCTCCCGGACGGACAGAACCCCGTGGCCCGCCCGAGGAGTCGGGAGGGTGTGAAACGCGAGCAGAGACAGCGCCAGGATGCCGAGTTCAGTGCGTTCGTCATCGGTAACAGCGGCCAACTCATCAGGCTGGCCGAGCTGTTGACCGGCGACCCGCACCGGGCCCGGGACATCGTGCAGTCCGCGCTGGAACGCGCCTACCTGCACTGGCACCGGATCACCGCCGACGACCCGACCGCGTACGTCCGGCGGATCGTGGTCAACCAGCACCGCGACTGGTGGCGGCGGCTGCGCAACCGGGAGCTGCCGACCGACCGCACGCCCGAGCGGCCCGGCCGCGAGGACCTCGCCGAACGGCAGGCCCAACAGGCCCTGCTGCACCAGGCGTTGGCCACCCTCACCCGGCGGGAGCGGACGGTCGTGGTGCTGCGCTACTACGGTGACCTGAGCGAGGCCGACACCGCCGCCGAACTGGGCATCGCCCCCGGCACGGTCAAGAGCACGCTCCACCGGGCGCTGTCGAAGCTGCGCGCACTGCCAGAACTCGCCGACCGCGAGGGCGGTACGGCGGGTCCGACCCCGAGGAACGTCGAGGTGACGGTGTGAGCGGTGACGGCATGAGCGTCGAGAAGCGGCTCGGTGAGCTGATGGAGCAGGAACGCGGGACGGCCGGGCTGGCGCCCGGGCCGATCATCGCCCGGGCCCGCCGCCGCCGGGGCCGGCGGGCGGCGGGAGCGGGGGCGGCGGCCCTGGCCGTGGCGCTGATCTGCGGCGTCACGGCGGTCACGGTCGGCAGCGCCCGGCAGACCGGCGGGGTGGCGGGGGCCGCCGGCGAGGCGCTGACACCGTCGGCGGGGGCCGTGCCCGGTGCGGCTGCGGCGTCCACGCCGACCGCCACGCCGACCGCCGTGCCCACGCCCGGCACCACGGCGCTGCCGCTCTCCCCGGTCCGGCAGGTGGCCGCCGGCGAGAAGGTCGAGTTCGCCGACGGCGCCCGGATGTGGGTGACCACCAGGGAGAAGTGCGACGAGTACCGCGACGCCTCCGGTACCTGGGGCAGTGGAACGGGCTGCCGGGACGTCACCAGCGACAACCTGGAGCACGACAAGCCCAGCATCTACGCCCAGGGCACGTTCGGCCGCGACCGCAGCCTCCTGGCCAGCTTCTACCTGGGCCCGCAGCCGGCCAGGATCGTCGCCTTCGTGGGTGGGAAGCCGACCGTCGCCACGTTGGTGACCACCCCCGGCATGAAGGACTGGACGGCCTACTACGTGGTGCTGCCGGGCATGCCCGAGCTCCCGGGCGGCCGGCCCACCAGTCCTGCCCTCGCCGCCTACGACGCCGAGGGCAGGCTGTTGGCCGAGCTCCCCGGGCTGGGCGCGGACGGCGCCCAGGAGAAGGCCCCGGCCCGGCTGTAGCGTTCCCGGCGGGGTGACGGCGGCCCCGTGCACGACGGGCGGACCCGGACGCTGCTCCGGTACACGCCGGCCGGGACCCAGGGGCGCCGCCGCTCCCGAACGCGACGGCCGAAACCCGCCGGACCCGGCGCGGGCCGGGCGGCAGGGTGGACCGTATGACGACAACCACCCCGCCCGCCCCGGCCGTCCGCCCGATCGACCCGGCCGTCCACCGCACCCTGCTGGTGCGCGACGACGCGGGGCGCCCGCCCGTGCGCTCGACCGACGAGACCGGCGGCGCCCCGCTGCGGTGCTGCCTCACCCGGGCGCTGCCCGGCGACCGGATCGCCCTCGTCGGCTACGCCCCGCTCCGCCGCTGGGCGGCCGAGACCGGGGCCGACCCGGGCCCGTACGACGAGGTCGGCCCGGTCTTCGTGCACGACGGAGCGTGCCCCGGCACGGGGGCGGCCTGGCCGGCCGCGTTCCACACCGGCGACCGGGTGCTGCGCGCGTACGACCGGCGCGGGCACATCCTGGGCGGCGTGACCGTCACCCCCGAGACCGCCGAGGCGGGCGCCGCCGCGCTGCTCGCCGACCCGGAGGTGGCCGTGGTGCACGTCCGCGCGCTGCACTTCGGCTGCTTCATGCACGAGGTCCGCCGCGGCGCCTGAGGGCCCGCGGCGGACTCCCCGGCGGACTCTCCGGCGGGCGGTTCAGCGCTTGGCGTAGTCGACGAAGCCCTGCCAGTTGAGGGCGACACAGGGCTCGTCGCCCATCACCCAGGCGTCGTGGCCGGGCGGGCAGATCATGAAGTCGCCGGGGCCGAACTCGGCCTCCTCGCCGTCGTCCATCACGATCTTCATCCGCCCGGAGACCACGTACCCCAGGTGGGAGGCCTGGCAGCTGTCGGTTCCGGCGATCGGCTTGATGTGCCGGGACCACCGCCAGCCGGGCTGGAAGACCGCCCGTCCGACGGCGCCGCCCTCCAGGTTGACCAGGCGCAGCTCGCCCGTGCCCGCCTCGAAGGGGCGGACCTCCTCGGCCTGGTCGTCGAAGTTCTTGCGGATGAGGCCGGCCATCGGTCCTCCTCGGAACAGGGCCGGCCCCCGTCACCAGCACTCGGTGACGGGGGCCGGCGGGCTGGTCCTTCCAGTCTGCGCCCGGCCGGGGCCGGCCGCGCTGCGCTCAGCCCTGCGAGGTGCGGGCGACCCCGATCGGGCAACTTGCCCCCGTGCCGCCGAGGCCGCAGTAGCCGTTCGGGTTCTTGGCGTCGGACAGGTACTGCTGGTGGTACGGCTCGGCCGGGTAGAAGGGGCCGGCCGGGGCGATCTCGGTGGTGACCGGGCCCAGGCCGATCGCGGTCAGGGCGGGCTGGAAGGCGTCCCGGGTGGCGACCGCGGCCGCCGCCTGGGCCGGGGAGTGGGTGTAGACGGCGGAGCGGTACTGGGTGCCGACGTCGTTGCCCTGGCGGTTGCCCTGGGTCGGGTCGTGCGCCTCCCAGAAGGTCTTCAGCAGCCGCTCGTACGGGATCACGGCCGGGTCGTAGACCACCCGGACCGCCTCGGTGTGCCCGGTTTGCCCGCTGCACACCTCCTCGTACGTCGGGTTGGGGGTGTGCCCGCCCTGGTAGCCGACCAGCGTCGTCCAGACGCCGGGCAGGCGCCAGAACGTCCGCTCGGCGCCCCAGAAGCAGCCCAGCCCGAAGTCGGCCACCTCCAGCCCCTCCGGATAGGGCCCGGTGAGCGGGTGGCCGAGCACGGTGTGCGGCTCGCGCAGGGTGAAGGCCGGCGTCTCACGGCCGGGCAGCGCCTGGTCGGCGGGGACGAGCGAGGTCTTGTGGCGGTTGAACAGCACGGCCTGCTCCAGCGGGTCGGGAAGGGTGGCGCAGGTTGCAACGCCGACGGCCGCCCCCGGATTCCGGGAGCGGCCGTCGGCGGGGCGGAGCACGGCGTTGCGGGCGGGTCGGGCGGCGCCTGCGTCAGGCGGACTGCTCCTCCGGCACCCGGGCCCCCTTCTGCTCGAGGGAGCGGACGACGGAACGGACGACGAGGGCGCGGATGCGGCAGTAGTAGGCCGCCGGGTCCTCGACGTAGCGCCAGGGCAGGGCGTCCACGTACCCGTCGACCAGCTTGAACTGGTCCAGGGCCTCGACCGCTCGGCCGGTCGCCGTGTAGCACCAGGCCAGCAGATGCCGGATCTCGGCGGCGTGCGGGTCGCCGGCGGGCGCCGCGTCGGCCGCGCTCCGGGCGGTCTCCAGGGCGGCCGCCGCGTACGGGGTCCCGTAGTAGGCGTCCTTGCCGCCGTCCGGCTCGTGCTCGTGGAGCGCGACCAGCCGCAGGACGGCCAGCAGGCTGCCGGCGGGGGCCCGCCCGGCGGCACGGTCGGCGAACTCCCGGGCCTCCTCCTCGGAGCCGTGCCACTTGGCGCACCAGTACTGCAGGGCGGCGTAGTGGCCCGGGTGGCTGTGCGGGTCGCGTGCGGTCACGCCCGCCCAGACCCGCTCGAAGTCCGCGGCGGAGTAGCCGAGGCCGAGGGCGATCCAGAGCTCCGTGATCCACGGCGTCGGGTCCTGCGGGGCGAGCCGCTGCGCCTCGGCGGCAGCCTCGCGGGCCTCCCCCAGCAGTCGGTGGAAGGTGTTGAACTGCTCCTGCGAGGTGCGGTCCGCGGTGGCCGCGCCGCGGACGTTCCAGGCCAGCTTGACCAGGGCGTCGGCGTGCACGACCGCGGCGTCCGCATCCTGCGGCCGCTCGGCGCGCCAGGCCCGCAGCCAGTCGTCGGACTCGGCGGCGGCATCGGCCAGCTCGGTGACCAGCCGGTAGCGGCCGTCCCAGTCGCCGTCGGCGTCCGCGAGCATCGCCGCGCAGGCTTGCCAGTCGTCGCGGTCGGCGGCGGCCCGGGCGGCGTCGAGCTCGGGGGCGGGGGCGGCCCTGCGGGTGTTCTGGCGGTCCTGGGGCAGCAGGTCGAACTCGGTGGCGACCCAGGCGTGCAGAGCCTCGACCTTGGCGAGCCGTCGGGCCGTCAGGCGGTTGACGGCCCAGGTGAAGAGCTTGAGCGCGCCGACCACGACGACGATCGCGAGCAGGACGATGACGGGTGTGGGCATGCGGGATCCTCGTGCTGAGTGGGGGAGTCAGTGGGCCGGCGCGTCGGCGGCCGGGCGGTCCGAGCCGGCCAGCAGGGCGCGCAGCGGGGCGGTGTCCGGCTGGTCGGTGGAGGCGGCGTCGAGCGCGGCGTCGAAGGACTCCGCGAACCCGTCCGGGAGCCGCAGCTCGGCGGGTCCCGACCAGGAGAGCTCCCAGCCGGCCCGGCCGGTCTCGGCCAGGGCGAGGAGGACGGTGTGCGCCAGCGCCCCGCGCAGCATCGGGCGGGCCAGCTCGCGGGCGGCCCGGCCGGTGGCGGCGGCGGCCTGCTCGCTCTTCGGGAGCCGGTCGGTGAACTCCCAGGCCCTGCCGTCGTCGACGATGTCGAGCAGTCCGTGGGCGGTGGGCGGCAGGCCCAGCGCGGTGAGGGCGTGGCAGAGCGGGCCGGCCTTCGCACGGGCGTCGGCCAGCATCGCCTCGTGCACCAGCTCGGGCCACTCGACCCGCTTCTTGCCGGCGGCCTCGGGGACCAGCGAGACGACCTCCAGCTCGGCGAGGACGCGCTCGGCCTCGTGCAGCAGGCCGAAGGCCGCAGCGGCGGCGCCGACGCCGCGGCCGTCGTCGGGCAGGGCCTCGATCGCGGCGACCCGGCGGTCGATCGGCGGGTGCGAGTCGTACGGGTCGGGCCGGTGTGCGGGCAGTTCGAGCGCGTACTCGGCCAGCTCCTGACGGCGCTTCGGGTCGGCCAGCAGGTGGGCGAGGCCGCCGTACACCTGGCCGGCGGGCGGGAGCAGGCCGGCGCCCCAGCCGATGGTGGCGTAGGAGCCGAGGTAGAAGTCCTGGGCGCTGTCGAGCACCGGGAGCTTGCGCAGCGCCGCGGCGGTGGCGTCGCGGCCGGCGATCCGGGCGGCGGTGAGGTCGGCGGCGTACTCCTGGCGGCGGCCGACCGCCTCGGAGATCCGGAAGAACAGCTTGGCGTACAGGGTGAACACCTTGGCCAGCGCCCGGTCGACGCCGCCGGTGGCCTCCTCGCCGGACGGCTTGCGGCCCTTGGCGAGGCGCTTCTCGGCCTTGGCCTGGAGCTTGACGGTCTCCTTGGCCTGGTGCGCGTCGGCGCGCTCGTGCAGCCCGCCGATGGTGTGCAGCACGGCGGCGCGCCCGGCCACGGTGACGCCGGCGAGGCGGACGTCCCGGTTGCTGTAGTGGCCGAACTCGTGCGCCAGGACGGCCTCCAGCTCGCCCTCGGTGAGCCCCATCAGCAGCGGGACGCCGATCAGCAGGTGGCGCTTGCCGGGGAGCAGGCCGAGCAGCCGGGTCTCCTCCATGACGCTCGCGTTCACCTGGTGGACCAGTCGGATCTCGGCCGGGCCGCGGACGCCGGTCTGCTCGGCGGTCCGGTCCACCAGGGCCCAGATCGCCGGCTGCTGCTCGCGGGTGGCCGGCACGCCGGGCAGCTCGTCGTCGTCCTTGCGGCGGCGGGTCAGGAAGACCACCCGGACCACCGGGTACCCGACGACGGCGCTGAGCGCCCAGACCTTGAACAGGGCCGGGCGCAGTTGCCCCGAGGCCTGGTACAGGCTGACGTCGACGGCCAGCAGCGCGGCGAGGATGCCGAGGGCGAACAGGTAGAAGCCGGCGAGCAGGGCCACGGCCGTCATGGCCCTGACAGATGCGCTCATGCCGGTCGAGGGCTGGGACGCGCCCATGCGGTGATCCTCCCCAGGGGTGCCGCGAGGGGCTGCGGCGCAGGTGAACAGGTGTGCGGCAGGTGCAGATCGTAGCGGTCGGACACATTCGGCCGCACCGCGTTCCACCAGGGCCTTCGTGCGGTGTGCGGGTTCGGACGGGCACGACGGTGCCCGGCCACTACGCTCGGACCCATGACCGAGAACCAGCTTCCCCAGGGCTTCGAGACCCTCGCCATCCACGCGGGTCAGGAAGCAGACCCCCAGACCGGGGCCGTCGTCACGCCGATCTACCAGGTGTCCACCTACAAGCAGGACGGGGTGGGCGGCCTGCGGGGCGGCTACGAGTACAGCCGTAGCGCCAACCCGACCCGTACCGCGCTGGAGGAGTGCCTCGCGGCGCTGGAGGGCGGCGCGCGCGGGCTCGCCTTCGCCTCCGGCCTGGCCGCGGAGGACACCCTGCTGCGCACCATCCTCAAGCCGGGCGACCACATCGTGATCCCCAACGACGCCTACGGCGGCACCTTCCGGCTCTTCGCCAAGGTGCTGACCCGCTGGGGCGTCGAGTTCTCCGTCGCCAACACCCAGGACCTCTCGACCGTCCGCGCGGCGCTGCGCCCGAACACCCGCGCGGTGTGGGTGGAGACGCCCTCCAACCCGCTGCTGGGCATCACCGACCTGGCCGCGCTCGCCGAGATCGCGCACGGCGCCGGCGCGCTGCTCGTGGTCGACAACACCTTCGCCAGCCCGTACCTCCAGCAGCCGATCTCGCTCGGCGCGGACGCGGTCGTGCACTCCACCACCAAGTACATGGGCGGTCACTCGGACGTCGTCGGCGGCGCCCTGGTGCTGGCCGAGGCCGGCCTCGGCGAGGAGGTGGCGTACCACCAGAACGCGATGGGCGCCGTCTCCGGCCCGTTCGACGCCTGGCTGGTGCTGCGCGGCATCAAGACGCTCGGCGTCCGGATGGACCGGCACAGCTCCAACGCGGAGCGGGTCGCCGAGCTGCTGGCGGGCCACCCCAAGGTGAGCCAGGTGCTCTACCCGGGGCTGCCCGGGCACCCCGGCCACGACATCGCCGCCAAGCAGATGAAGGCCTTCGGCGGCATGGTCTCCTTCCGCGTCAACGGCGGCGAGGAGGCGGCGGTCGAGGTCTGCAACCGGGCGCAGCTGTTCACCCTCGGCGAGTCGCTGGGCGGCGTCGAGTCGCTGATCGAGCACCCGGGCCGGATGACCCACGCCTCGGTGGCCGGGTCGGCCCTGGAGGTGCCCGCCGACCTGGTGCGCGTCTCGGTCGGCATCGAGTCGATCGACGACCTGCTGGCGGACCTCACGCAGGCGCTCGGCTGACCGGCGTCAGTCGCCCTGCCGGCCCGCGGTGTACGACTCCATGGAGTGGTTGAAGCGGGCCAGCAGGGCGCAGAACGCGCGCTGCTCCTCGGGTGGCCAGTCGGCCATCAGTCGGCGCGCCAACTCGGCCCGTCCGTCCCGGACTTCGGCCAGTCGGTGGATGCCGAGCGGGGTCAGTGCGAGCCGGACGGCGCGGCGGTCGGCCGGGTCCTGGACCCGGCCGACCAGCCCGGCGGCGACCAGGGGGGCGACCTGCCGGGTGACGGTGGAGGAGTCGACGCCGAGCGCGTCGGCCAGGGCCTTGACGTTGACGGGCCCGTGCCGTTCCAGCCGGTCGAGCAGCAGGTAGGCGGCCCGGTCCAGCGCGCCCACCGCGTCGGAGCTGCGGACCTGTTCCATGCGCCGGGCGAACACCGCCAGCTGGTACTGGAGTTGGGTGTGGACGGGGTCGGTGCGGTCGGTGGCCTGGGGCGAGGTCGTCGTCATCGCGGCTCACGATCGTCGTGCGGTGAGGGAGGCTCAGGACCAGCAGCGTACGCGCGCCGGGCGGGCCCGGGAACAGGCCCGACGTCCCCGGTTGGCGGCGGCACCGGTCGTAGGCTGGCCTTATGCACAGTTGGCCGATCACCATCGACGATGTCCGCGGCGCCCAGAAGATGCTCGCCGGGATCGCCCGGGTGACGCCGATGGAGGGCAGCCGGCACCTCTCCGCGATGATCGGCGCGCCGGTCCACCTGAAGTGCGAGAACCTCCAGCGCACCGGCTCGTTCAAGTTGCGCGGGGCGTACGTGCGGATCGCGGGACTCTCGCCGGTGCAGCGGGCCGGCGGGGTGGTCGCGGCGAGCGCCGGGAACCACGCCCAGGGGGTGGCGCTGGCGGCCTCGCTGCTCGGGGTCCGTTCGACGGTCTTCATGCCGCTGGCCGCTCCGCTGCCCAAGGTGGCGGCGACCCGCGAGTACGGCGCCGAGGTCCGGTTGCACGGCGCCACGGTGGACGAGGCCCTGCAGGCCGCGCAGCGGTACTCGGAGGCGACCGGCGCGGTGTTCATCCACCCCTTCGACCACTGGGACGTGGTGACCGGCCAGGCCACCGTCGGCCTGGAGATCCTGGAACAGTGCCCGGAGGTCCGCACCATCCTGGTCGGGGTGGGCGGCGGCGGGCTGCTGGCCGGGATCGCGGCGGCGGTGAAGCCGCTGCGCCCGGACGTGCGGGTGATCGGGGTGCAGGCGGCGGGCGCGGCGGCGTACCCGCCCTCGCTGGCGGCCGGGCGCCCGGTGACGCTGGAGCACTTCGCCACCATGGCTGACGGGATTATGGTCGGCCGGCCCGGGGACATCCCGTTCGAGGTGATCAACACGCTGGCCGACGGCGTCCGCACCGTCTCGGAGGACTCGCTCTCGCGCGCCCTGCTGCTGGGCCTGGAGCGGCTGAAGCTGGTGGTCGAGCCGGCCGGGGCCAGCCCGGTGGCGGCGCTGCTCGAACAGCCGGACTCCTTCGAGGGCCCCGTGGTGGCGGTGCTCTCCGGCGGCAACATCGACCCCCAGCTGATGCAGCGGGTGCTGCGGCACGGCCTGGCGGCGGCCGGCCGCTACCTGTCGCTGCGGGTACGGCTGGCGGACCGGCCGGGGGCGCTGGCGGACCTGCTCGGGGTGCTGACCCGGGTGGACGCCAACGTGCTGGACGTGGCGCACGTGCGGATCGATCCGCAGCTGGGGCTGACCGAGGTCGAGGTGGACCTCCACCTGGAGACCAAGGGGCCGGAGCACTGCGCGGCGGTGTTCGGCGAGCTGAAGGACGCGGGGTACGTCGTCTCCCGGTAGGCCGGCGGGCCTTGGCGGGAAACCGGCGAACCCGCGAGACGTCGCGTTGCGCCGCCGTGCGGCCGGGAGCCGAGTCGCCCGGGCGCCTGAATACGGGGCAGAGTAGGACAGGTCACTCATATCGTCCATATCGTCCGATGAGATGAGGCAGGCCCATGGCGCCAGCCATCCAAGCCGAGAACCTGGTGAAGACCTTCGGCGACGTACGCGCCCTGGACGGCGTCAGCCTCGACGTCCCCGAGGGCACGGTGCTCGGGCTGCTCGGCCCGAACGGCGCCGGGAAGACCACCACCGTGCGCGTCCTCACCACCCTGCTGCGCCCCGACTCCGGCCGCGCGGTGGTCGCCGGCGTCGACGTGCTCGAACACCCCAACATGGTCCGCAGCCTGATCGGGCTCTCCGGCCAGTACGCCGCGGTCGACGAGTACCTCACCGGCTTCGAGAACCTGCAGATGGTCGGCGAGCTCTACCAGATGAGCCCCCGTGAGGCGAAGGCGCGGGCACGGGAGCTGCTGGAGTGGTTCAACCTCACCGAGGCCAAGGACCGCATCGCCAAGACCTACTCCGGCGGCATGCGCCGCCGGCTCGACCTCGCCGCCGCCCTGGTCGTCCGCCCGCCGGTGATGTTCCTGGACGAGCCGACCACCGGACTCGACCCGCGCAACCGGCTCGCGCTCTGGGAGGTCATCGAGACCCTGGTCGAGCAGGGCACCACGCTGCTGCTCACCACCCAGTACCTGGAGGAGGCCGACCGCCTCGCCCACGACATCGCGGTGGTCGACCACGGCCGGGTGATCGCCCGCGGCACCGCCGACCAGCTCAAGGCGCAGATCGGCGGCGAGCGGATCGAGGTCGTGGTGCACCGCGCCGACCAGGCCGCCGAGGCGGTCGCGGCGCTGTCCGAGTACGCCCTGGGAGAGGCGTCCGTCGAGAAGAACACCCGCCGGATCACCGTGCCGGTCAGCGGCGGCGCCCGGGTGCTCGCGGACGCCATCCGGGAGCTGGACGCCCGCTCGATCGGGATCGACGACATCGGCCTGCGCCGGCCGACCCTGGACGACGTCTTCCTCTCGCTCACCGGCCACGTCACCGAGGCCGGGACGGAGGAGAACGGCGGCGCCGGCAAGAGCGGCCGGGGCCGTGGCGGCCGGGGGAAGGGGCGGGCCGGGGACGACGGCGAGGACGGCGGGACCGGCCGGGGCCCGGACAAGCAGGCCGTCACGGCCGGCAAGGAGCTGTGACATGACGACCGCCACCGAGCACGCCATCGGCGGGGCGGTGCCCAAGCAGCGCCGGGGCGCGGCCGCCACCCTGCACGACTCCTGGGTGGTCGCCAAGCGCAACCTGCGCCGGACGACCCGGATACCCGAGATCGTGGTGTTCGGGCTCATGCAGCCGGTCATGTTCGTGCTGCTGTTCTCGTACGTCATGGGCGGGGCGATCCAGATCCCCGGCGCGGAGTCCAGCTCGGACACGTACATCCAGTTCCTGATGGCCGGCATCTTCGCCCAGACCGTCACCTTCGCCACCGCCGGCGCCTCCGCCGGCATCGCGGAGGACATGACCAAGGGCCTGGTGGACAGGTTCCGCTCGCTGCCGATGACCCGCTCGGCGGTCCTGGTCGGCCGCACCCTGGCGGACCTCTGCCAGACCGCGTTCACCCTGGTGGTGCTGGCGCTGGTGGCGCTGGCGGTCGGCTGGCGAATCCACAACGGGGTGCCGCAGGCGCTCGGCGCGTTCGCGCTGCTGCTCCTGCTCGGCTACGCCTTCTCCTGGATCGGCGCGCTGATCGGCCTCTCGGTGCGCAGCCCCGAGGCGGCCACCTCGGCGGGCCTGATCTGGCTCTTCCCGCTGACGTTCATCTCCAACGCGTTCGTGCCGATCAGCTCGATGCCGGGCTGGCTCCAGCCGATCGCCTACTGGAACCCGTTCAGCGCCACCGTGCAGGCCTGCCGCAACCTGTTCGGCAACCAGGTCGGCCCGGTGGACAGCGCCTGGCCGATGCAGCACGCCGTGCTGGTCTCGGTGCTCTGGTCGGTGCTGATCACCGTCGTCTTCTCCTGGCTGTCGGTGCGCAAGTACCGCTCCGCCGCGGGCTGACGCCGGACGCGGACACGCCGGGGCGGCCGTGGAGGGGATCCACGGCCGCCCCGGTGCGTCGGTCGGTCAGCCGTTGTGCGGCTTGACCTCGGTGATCGTCACCGAGGCCTGCTTGCCGTTCGGCAGCTCGTACACGGCCTCGTCGCCGACCTTCTTGGCGTCGATCGCGCGGCCGAGCGGCGACTGCGGGGAGTAGACGTCCAGGTCGTCGCTGCCGGCCATCTCGCGCGAGCCCAGCAGGAAGGTCATGGTGTCGTCCTCGTCGCCGTCGAAGGCGACCGTGACGACCATGCCCGGGGCCACCACGCCCGAGTCCGCGGGGGCCTCGCCGACCTTGGCGCGCTCCAGGAGCTGGGTGAGCTGGCGGATCCGCAGCTCGTACTTGCCCTGCTCCTCCTTGGCCGCGTGGTAACCGGCGTTCTCCTTGAGGTCACCCTCTTCGCGCGCCGCCTCGATCTTCTGGGCGATCTCGATGCGCCAGGGGCCGGTCAGGTGGTCCAGCTCGGCCTTGAGCTGGTCGTAGCCGGACTGAGTGAGCCAGGTCACGTGGTCGCTGGTCTGGGTCACAGGTGCTCCTCGTAGGTGCTGGGGCTGTGCTGAGGGTGTGAGTCGTCAGCAGGGTGGTGGTGGAGATGTCGGTCGTGGAGATATCGGTCGTAACTACAAAGCAACGCCCGCTCCCGTACCTCTTGGTGCGGAAGGGGCGAAACCACGAGCCTAACAACTCCCGCCGACAAGCGGGAGAGTCGTTGGCGCGCCATTGACGACAGCATTGCGCCGAGGTGTACAGGACCGGTGTGCCGGGGGCTCCTCTACGGATTCCCGCTCCGCGGATCGAATATGCGCCCGGGCGAGCCGCGATCGCCGCAGACTACTTCGCCGGCGTGCATCCCAGCAGCTCGGCGGTGGTGCCGCGGGCGGTGGTCTTCAGGCTCACCGTGGCGTCGTAGCTGGATCCGTCCTCCGGGACGGGGAAGTCGGCCACCCCGACCACCGCGCCGTCCTGGCCCTGCGAGCGGACGGTACAGCTGCCCGCCGTGCCGTCGCTCTTGCGCACCGCCAGGTGCAGCTTCATCTCGCCGTCCGAGACCGCCTCGAAGGACGGGACGGTGCCGTTGATCGTGGTCTCGCGGATCAGGTAGGAGCCGCCCAACCAGGTCAGCAGGCCCAGCGCCAGCACGCCGCACACCGCGCCCACCGCCTTGAGGCGGCGGTCGGCCTCGCGGTCGCCGCGCCGGCCGTAGCGTCCCTCGGGCGGCTGCTGGCTGGTGGTGGTGCCGGCACTCATCGGGCTTGCTCCTCTCCTCGGAGGCCCGCCGGGGTGGTGCGGGGAATGCGACGGTCCTCCAGTCCGTCACTATAGGAGGGGCACGCCCGCGGCCGGTCCGGCGGGGGGCGGGGCTCGGCCGTGCCGGCGGCGCGGCGTCGTCGCGCCGCGGCGCACTCGGCGGCCGGTCCCGCGGTCACGCGGTCCCTGACCGAGAGGCTCAGACGGTGGGCAGACCGGACTTCGCGGGAGCCCAGACATTGTGGAAGGAACGCACGCGTTGACTGAGCAGTTGCGACTGATGGCGGTGCACGCCCACCCGGACGACGAGTCCAGCAAGGGCGCGGCCACCATGGCCATGTACGTCGACCAGGGGGTGGACGTGCTCGTTGCCACCTGCACCGGGGGGGAACGCGGGTCGGTCCTCAACCCGAAGCTCCAGGGGAAGCCGGAGATCGAGGAGAACATCCACGAGGTCCGGCGCAAGGAGATGGACGAGGCCCGCGCGATCCTCGGGGTCAAGCAGGCCTGGCTGGGCTTCGTCGACTCCGGCCTGCCGGAGGGGGACCCGCTGCCCCCGCTGCCGGAGGGCTGCTTCGCCCTGCAGGACGTCAAGGAGGCGGCCGAGCCGCTCGTCCGGCTGATCCGCGAGTTCAAGCCGCAGGTCATCACGACCTACGACGAGAACGGCGGGTACCCGCACCCGGACCACATCATGACCCACAAGATCACCATGGTGGCCTTCGAGGCCGCCGGCGACCCGGACGCCTACCCGGACGCCGGCGAGCCCTGGCAGCCGCTGAAGGTCTACTACAACCACGGCTTCCCGATGGGCCGGATCCGCGCGCTGCACGCCTACCTCACCGAGCACGGCCACGAGTCGCCGTACGGCGAGTGGATCGCGGGGTGGGAGAAGAGCGGCCGCAAGGAGCGCGAGATCACCACCCGGGTCCGCTGCGACGACTGGTTCGAGACCAGGGACCGCGCGCTGATCGCGCACGCCACCCAGATCGACCCGGACGGCCCGTGGTTCCGCGTGCCGCTCGACGTCCAGCGCCAGGTCTGGCCGACCGAGGACTACGAGCTCGCCCGCACCCTGATCGACGCCGACCTGCCGGAGGACGACCTGTTCGCCGGCCTGCGCACCCCCACCCTGGCGGCCGAGGCCGCCGACACGCGCGACTGACCCACCCCCCGATGGCCCGGCTCCCCGTGAGCCGGGCCACCATAGAGATATGAGCGCCCCCGTGAACCTCACCCACCTCGCCGCCGAGCTCGCCCTCGACGAGACCAAGGTGACCCCCGGCCTGCTGGGCTTCGTGGTCTTCGCCGCCCTCGGCGTGGCCACCTGGTTCCTGGCCAAGTCGATGAACAAGCAGTTCAAGCGCGTCGACTTCGTGGAGGAGCCGGAGGCGCCGAAGGAGTGAGTCCGGGCCCCCGCCCGCGCGCCGATGCGCAAGGATGGGGGCATGCCGAACCGTCTCGCGGACGCGACCTCGCCCTACCTGCTCCAGCACGCGGACAACCCCGTGGACTGGTGGCCCTGGGGCCCCGAGGCGTTCGCGGAGGCGCGCCGGCGCGGGGTGCCGGTGCTGCTGTCCGTCGGCTACGCGGCGTGCCACTGGTGCCACGTGATGGCGCACGAGTCCTTCGAGGACGCCGGTGTCGCCGAGTACCTCAACGGCCGGTTCGTCGCGGTGAAGGTCGACCGCGAGGAGCGCCCGGACGTCGACGCCGTCTACATGGAGGCGGTGCAGGCGGCGACCGGGCAGGGCGGCTGGCCGATGACGGTCTTCCTCACGCCCGACAAGGACCCGTTCTACTTCGGGACGTACTTCCCGCCGGAGCCCCGGCACGGGATGCCGTCCTTCCGGCAGGTGCTCGAAGGCGTCGACGCCGCCTGGCGCGACCGCCGGGACGAGGTCGGCGAGGTCGCCACCCGGATCCGGGCCGACCTGGCCGAGCGGGCCTCGGTCTACTCGGCGGGCGCCCACCACCCGCCGGGCGAGGCGGACCTGCACCAGGCGCTGGTCGCGCTCAGCCGGGACTTCGACGCCCGGCGCGGCGGGTTCGGCGGCGCGCCCAAGTTCCCGCCGTCCATGGTGATCGAGTTCCTGCTCCGCCACCACGCCCGCACCGGCTCCGAGGCGGCCCTGGAGATGGCCGTCCGCACCGGCGAGGCGATGGCCCGTGGCGGCATCCACGACCAGCTCGGCGGCGGCTTCGCCCGGTACTCGGTGGACGCCGGGTGGGTGGTGCCGCACTTCGAGAAGATGCTGTACGACAACGCGCTGCTGCTCCGCGCCTACCTGCACCTGTGGCGGGCCACCGGCTCGCCGCTCGCCCGGCGGGTGGCGCTCTCCACCGCGGACTTCCTGCTGCGCGAACTGCACACCCCGGAAGGCGCGTTCGCCTCGGCACTGGACGCGGACAGCCTGGACGCGGCGACCGGCGCGTCCGTCGAGGGGGCGTACTACGCCTGGACGCCCGGGCAACTGGCCGAGGTGCTGGGCGAGGCCGACGGCGCGCTCGCGGCGGCGCTGTACGAGGTGACCAACGCGGGGACGTTCGAGCACGGCGCCTCGGTGCTGCAACTGCTCTCCGACCCGCAGGACGCCGAGGCCGCCGAACGCGTCCGGGCCGGGCTGTTCGAGGCGCGGTCGGGGCGGCCGGCGCCCGCCCGCGACGACAAGGTGGTCGCCGCCTGGAACGGCCTCGCCATCGCCGCGCTCGCCGAGACCGGCGCCCTGCTGGACCGCCCCGACCTGGTCGAGGCCGCCGAGAGCGCCGCGGACCTGCTGCTCGCCGTCCACCTGCTGCCCGACGGCCGGCTGCTGCGCACCTCCCGGGACGGCCGGGGCAACGACCGCAACGCGGGCGTGCTGGAGGACTACGCCGACACCGCCGAGGGCTTCCTCGCGCTGTACGCCGTCACCGGCGAGGCGGAGTGGCTGGAGCTGGCGGGCGGGCTGCTGGACACGGTGCTCAAGCACTTCGCCGACGAGGCCTCCGGCGCGCTGTACGACACCGCCGACGACGCCGAGGAACTGATCCGGCGGCCCCAGGACCCGACCGACAACGCCACCCCGTCCGGCTGGACGGCCGCCGCCGGAGCCCTGCTCACCTACGCCGCCTACACCGGGTCGGCGCGCCACCGCACCGCCGCCGAGCGGGCGCTGGGCATCGTCGGGGCGCTGGCCACCCGGGCGCCGAGGTTCATCGGCTGGGGCCTGGCCGTCGCCGAGGCGCTGGCGGACGGTCCGCGCGAGGTCGCCGTGGTCGGCCCGGCCGGGGCGGCGGCGACGGCCGCGCTGCACCGGGCGGCACTGCTGGGGACGGCACCGGGCGCGGTGGTCGCCCTCGGTGAGCCCGGGCCCGCGGCGGAGGTGCCGTTGCTGGCCGACCGGCCGCTGGTGGCCGGGGCGCCGGCCGCGTACGTCTGCCGACACTTCGCGTGCGACACGCCGACCACCGATCCGGCGGTGCTCGCCGAGCGGCTCGGAGCCCGGCCGGAGGCGGTCGGCTCGGCCGGGTAATCCGGTTGTCCCCGGTGCAACGGCCGGGCGAGAATCGGCCATGACCTGGACGTTGACCACCTCCCTCGACGACTTCCGTACCCAGGCCGGAGACTTCCTCGGTGCGCGCCCGGCCGAGAACACCGTGCTCCTCACCGTGGTCGACCGGCTGGTCGTGCGCGGCCTGCACGCCTTCGGGTAGGGCACGCCGGTCTTCGGCTGGTGGAGCCGCGAGCCGGGCGGCCCGGTCGAGGGCGCCTTCCTGCGGACACCGCCGTTCGAGCTGCGTCTCGGTGTGATGCCGGACGGGGCCGCGGCCGTGCTCGCCGGCGAACTGGCCGCGGCCGGGCCGGAGTTCACCGAGGTCACCGGGGTGTCCGGCGGCGAGTCGGCGGTCCGGGCGTTCTCCGCCGCCTGGCAGGCCGGCACCGGCGCCACCGGGTCCCTCCGGTTCAGGCAACGGCTCTACCGGCTCGGCGAGCCGACCGGCCCGCCGCGCCCGCCCGCCGGCCGCCACCGGGCCGCGGTACCGGCCGACCGCGAGCTGCTGATCGAGTGGTACGAGGCGTTCGGGATCGAGTGCACCGTCGAACTCCCCGACATCGCGGGCACGGTGGACGACCGCATCGCCGACGGCCTGCTCCACGTCTGGGAGGACGACGGCCGGCCCGTCGCGATGGCCGGGAACAGTCCCGTGGTCGCCGGCATGTCCCGCATCGGCCCGGTCTACACGCCCGCCGGGGCACGCGGGCACGGCTACGCCAGCGGTGTCACGGCGGCCGCCTCGGCGGCCGCCCTCGCCCGCGGCGCGGCCGAGGTGCTGCTCTACACCGACCTCGCCGACCCGACCAGCAACTCGATCTACCAGCAGATCGGGTACCGGCCGGTGGAAGACTGTCTGACGCTGGACTTCGTGGACGTCGCGGACCGCGTGGGCCGAGGGCGTCTGCGGACGGGCCGGGCGGGGTAGGCGGGGTGCGGGGGTGGCGCGATGACGGACGGACTGCTGACGTGGGCCGCCCGGCTCGCTCCGGGTGAGGTGGTGGCCGGTGCGCTCGCCGTCAACCTGGGGCTGCTGGTGCTCGCACTGGCCGCGGGCGGGCTGCTGGTCCGGCGGTACGGCGAACGCCGGGTGACCCCGCCGCCCCCGCCGCCCGACCGGCGCGAGCTGCTGCTGTCGGCCACCGCCGTGCTGCTCAACTCCGCGGTGGGCGTGGCCGGCTGGGCGCTCTGGAAGGCCGGCTGGATCCGCCTCACGGCGGACACCGGGCTCCGTGCGGTCGCCGAACTCCTGGTGTTCACGCTGGTGATGGACGGGCTGATGTACGGCGGCCACTGGGCCGCCCACCGCCGCCGGCTCTACCGGCTGGCCCACGAGATGCACCACCGCTACCCCGACCCGCGGCCGGCCACCCTCTTCGTGCTCCACCCGCTGGAGGTGGCGGGCTTCGGCGGCGCCTGGCTCGCGGTGCTCGGCCTCCACGAGATCTCCGCCGCGGCCCTGGCCGGGTACGTCGGCGTCAACCTGGTCTTCGGCCTGCTCGGCCATCTGGGCGTCGAGCCGTTCCCCGCCCGCGTCCGGCGGTGGGTGGTGTTCCGGTGGGTCGCGCTGCCGATGTTCCACGCCGGCCACCACGCCGACCCGGCGGTCAACCTGGGCTTCTACACCACGGTCTGGGACCGGCTCTTCGGCACCGTCGACCCGGCGTACGACACCCTCCGCGCCGCCGAGCGCCCGGTGCTGGCCGGCGGCCGGCCGGTGGCGTGAACCCCGGCGGCCGTCCTGCTCGTGCTCCCGGTCGTCCTACTCCCAGTCCCACCGGATGCCCAGCAGGCACGGTTGGAGCGCCGAGCCCACGAGGTGGACGCAGTGGTGGCCGTCCAGCGTCAGCTCCTCCGTCCCGTACGGCTTCCCGCCTGGGGCGTGGAGGGCGAAGCGGTGGCAGCGGACGGGGAGGGCCGCGGGGTGGAAGGTGACCTGGAGGACGTACTGGCCGGCGCCGGAGTTGAAGCCGCGGACGTACTCGCTGCTGGGCGTGGGTGACGGGGCGTCGTCGAAGCCGTAGCCGAGCAGGTGGGTGTCGCCGGCCCGGAGGCGGCGGTCGAGGAGGAGCTCGGCGACGAGCAGGTCGTGGGCGGGGTCGCGGCGGATGCGGCCGGGGCGGCAGTTCTCCTCGGCACGGACGCCGACGCGGGTGATGTCGCAGCCGGGATCGCCCTGGTAGATGGCCAGGTAGCGGTCGATGCCGTCGCGGTGGGCGCGCAGGGCGTGCTGGGAGTCGCGGCGGACGAGGTGGCGGTCGGGGCCGACGCGGATCCGTTCGATGTGGGTGATGGTGTGCAGGCCGGTGTCGCGCGGGCTCGCGATGGTGGCGAGGAGGTCGTCGACGGCGGTGGCCGGGGTGATGAGGTCGCGGTAGGGGAGGACCGGCGGGCCGGCCGGGTCGGCGGGGGTGGCGCGGCGGGGACCGAGGAGCCGGGTGAGGGAGTGCGCGGGGAGGTCCAGGACGTCCTCCAGCACCCGGACCGCGCGCAGGGATTCGGCCCGTTCGGGCCGGCGGCGGCCCTGCTGCCAGTAGCTGAGGCTGGTGATGCCGACCTGGACGCCGCGTTGGGCGAGGTGCTCGCGGACGCGGTGCAGGGCGAGACCGCGGGCGGCGATGGCGGTGCGCAGGGCGAGGTGGAACGGGCCGGTGCGCAGGGCGGTGGCGAGGTCGGCCTGTTCGCCGCGGTGCATGGCGGCCTCTTCGGGGGTCGGGCCGGCGGGTTCCGGTTGGTCGTGAATATTCACATGTGGAAGGCGGTTTGTCACCGGTGGAGGCGCTGCCGCGCGGCGGTTCCGGGGGCGGCGTTCACACCTGGGCGGGGTCGTTCACATCTGCGGGCGGGGGTCGGGAGGGCCGTTGACCAGGCTCTGTCAACGGCGGGATGCTCGGTGACGCGATCCGGACCGCACCCCCACACCTCTCCACTCCTGTGCCTGTGCAAGGAGGAACGCCCCCATGTCAGTTCCACGGATACGCCTGCGCCGTGCGGTCTCGGTGCTCGCGCTCGGCGTGCTCGGCCCGGTGTTCACCGTCGCCGCGACCGCCCCGGCCTCCGCCGCCCCCAACGGCGCGCCGGCCCCCACCGCACACGTCCGCCCGGCGGGCGCCGCGGGCAGTACGGCCGACCTGGCCGGCACGTACAAGAAGCTCAACATCACCATGCAGCAGCAACAGCAGACCAACTGGTGCTGGGCGGCGAGCGGCAACACCATCGCCACCTGGTTCGGCTACGACTACAGCCAGAACCAGTTCTGCAACGCCGCGTTCGGCCGCTCGGCCAACTCCACCTGCCCCAACAGCCAGGCCACGCTGGGCGATGTGCAGAACGGCCTGAGCTGGGTCGGCATCAACCCGGGCTCGTACGTCACCGGGTACCTGCGCTACAGCACCGTGCAGACGGAGGTGAACGCCGACCGCCCGATCGAGACCCGGATCCAGTGGAGCTCCGGCGGCGGCCACATGCACGTCGTGTACGGGTACGACACCGCCGGCAACCAGGTCTACTGGGGCGACCCGTGGCCGTCCAACTACCGCTACAACTGGGCGGACTACAACTACTACGTGTCCAACGGCACGTTCTCCTGGACCCACTCCCTGTACCGGATCGGCGCGTGAGGGGCGACCATGACCAGCATCCGTAACGCGGCCGCGGCCGTCCTGATCGCCGCCGGCCTCGGTCTGGCCGTCACCCCTGCGGCCCACGCCGAGAGCGGGTCCGGCGCCCCCGCGCCGGTCACCGCCGAGGAGCTGGCGCAGGCCCGGGGCGCCGCCCAGAGCCCCGCCGTCCTGGAGCAGTTGGGCCACTTCTTCGCCCGCAGGGGCGTGCCGCCGACCAAACAGTCGACCATCGGCGCGGCCGAGGAGGCGCAGGCGGCGGGCGCGGCCGCGCCGAGGCTGTCCGGCGACACCGTGCCGGTCTACACCCTGGATGCGGCGTTCGTGGCCGGGACCCCGGGGGCGGCGGTGGCGAAGGCGGAGTTCACCGCCAGCAGGGCCGTCTCGGCGGACGGCCAGGTGGCCTCGGTCTGGACCGTGAAGCAGGGAAGCTCCTGGCGGGTCGTCAACATCGCCTCCGGCGGTGACGAGAACGACTACGCGGCGCGGGCGGCCGGCAGCGGCGGCGGGACGGCGTTCCGCGAGCCGCAGCTCAACGCCTGGTACGTCCTGCGGGACGGCCGGGTGCTGCCGCTGGACGACGAGGCGAGGCGCTCGGTCGGCGCGGCCGGGGTGAGCCTGGCGGCGTACCAGAATCTGGTCCGCCAGCGGTACGGGGACAAGCTGCCCGGCTCGGCGTACGACCGGGCGGGGAAGGGCGGCGGCTACCAGCCGGACGCCACCGTGCAGGAGGCGGCGCAGGGCGGCGGTACCGCGCTGCCCGCCGTCACGGCGGCCGCGGCCCTGGGCGTCACCGCGCTCGCGGGCGGGGGCGTCGCGCTGCGGCGGCGGGCGGGTGCCCGGCGCGGGTAGCGCCACCGGGTGAGGGGCGGCGGGGTCCGGCGTGGCGGCCGGGCCCCGCCGCCGCGTGCACGCCCGCGGGACCGCCTACAGTCCGGTGAACCCGCGTTCCAGGACGGCGAAGGCCTGGTCGACCAGGTCGGCGATGTCCTGGGTGCCGCCGCCCTGGGCCCACTGGAGCGCGGTCTCGGTGGTGGCCGCGCCGATGGCGGCCGCGGTGATCCGCATCTCGAAGGTCGGCTCGGGGATCCCCGCACGCTGGGCCAGCACGGTGAGGTAGAGCCGCTGCGGGTCGTTGGCGGTCTCGTGCATCCGGGCCCGCAGCGCGGGGACTTCGTCGACCAGCCGCATCCGGGTGATCAGCTCGTCGCGCTCGTGCTGGAGCAGCTCGCGGAGCAGTCCGACCATGACCTCGCGGCAGGAGTGCAGAAACGGTTCGTCAGAGGGGCGGGCGAGCAGCGCGGTGACCATCGCGGGGTCGTACTCGTCGGTGAGGACGAGGTCCTCCTTGGTGGCGAAGTACCGGAAGAACGTGGACTGCGACACCTCGGCCGCCGCGGCGATCTGCTCCACGGTGGTGCCCTCGTAGCCCTGTTCGGCGATCAGCCGGTACGCCTCGCGGCGGATCGCCTGGCGGGTCTTCAGCTTCTTCCGTTCGCGCAGCGACAGCGGCGCCTCCAGCATGGCCTGGACCGGGTTGGCCGGGGCTGCTGCCGGGGGTGCCGCTGTCGGCCGCGTTGCGCTCATACCTTCGATTATCCGCGATCGGCGGCCGGCACGGTGGCCGTCCCCGACGACGCCCCCGGCGGGGGTCCGGGCCGCGGCCCCGTCCCGGCGGCTGCCGCCTCCGTCGCCTCCTCCGTCCCGGCCCGCTCCTCGGCGGGGCGCGGCTCGACGGCGGGCATCCGCAGCGCGACCAGGACCGCCGACAGCACCGCGATCCCCCCGGCGACCAGCAGCACGACCGTCATGCCGTGGACGTACGCGGCGTGCGCGGACGCGGCCAGCGCCCCGTCCCCGGTGGCGGCGGCCACGGCGTCGGCGGCGACCACCGACTGCCCGGCCTTGTGCGCGGCGTCGGCGGAGAGTGCGGTGGTGTCCAGCGCCCCCCGGTACGAGCCGGCCAGCAGGCTGCCGAAGACGGCCACCCCGATCGCCCCGCCGACCTGGCGCAGCGTCTGGATCAGCCCGGCGCCGACCCCGGCCCGGGCGGGCGGCAGGGTGAGCAGGGCGGAGGCCTGGGCGGTGATCAGCGACAGGCCCATGCCCAGGCCGAGCAGGGTGAGCCAGGCCGCGGCCAGGCCGTAGCCGTCGGAGGCCTCGGTGCGGCTGCCGAGCAGCAGGGCGGCGGCCAGCACGGCCAGTCCGACGGTGATCACCGCGCGGGCGCCGATCCGGGTGACCAGCCGGTCGCTGAGCTTGGCGGCCACCATCAGCCCGAGCATCATCGGCATCAGCCGCAGGCCGGTGCCGAAGGCGTCGGCGCCGAGCACGCTCTGGAAGTAGAGCGGCAGGACGAAGAAGGCGCCGAACAGGACCAGCGAGACCAGCGTCGCGGCCACCGCGGACCAGCCGAAGGTCGGGTCGGCGAGCAGGGCGAGGTCGAGCATCGGGTCGCGTTGGCGGCGGCTGCGCAGCACCAGGGCGGTGAGGGCGACCAGCGAGCCGACGATCATGCCGAGCACCAGCGGGTCGGCCCAGCCGCGGTCGGGGCCCTCGATGATGCCGAAGGTGAGGGCGGCCAGGCCGCCGGCGCCGAGCACGGTGGCCGGCAGGTCGATCGCGGGAGCGGCGGGGTTGCGGGTCTCCGGGAGCAGCAGCACGCAGGCGACGATGCCGATGGCGGTCAGCGGGATGTTGATCACGAAGACCGCGCCCCACCAGAAGTGCTGGAGCAGGAAGCCGCCGATCAGCGGGCCGAGCGGGGCCCCGGCCGCCAGTGCGGCGGCCAGCAGGGCGGTGGCGCGGCGCTGCTCCCCGGAGGGGAAGAGCCCGGGGATGACCGCCATGGACATCGGCATGACCAGCGCGCCGGCCAGGCCCATCGCGGCGCGGGCGGCGATCAGGGTGCCGGGGCTGTCGGCGAGCATGCCGACCGCGGAGGCGAGGCCGAACAGGGCGAGGCCCACGGTGAGGGTGCGGCGGCGGCCGAAGCGGTCTCCGATCAGCCCGGCCGGGAGCATCGCGGCCGCGAAGACCACGGTGTACGAGTCGACGATCCACTGCTGCTGCCCGGTGGTGGCCTGGAGCTGGGAGGCCAGGGTGGGCAGGGCCACGTTGAGGATCGTCATGTCGAAACTGATCACCAGGACGCTCAGCGCGACGGCGACCAGCGCCAGCCAGCGTCGTGGGTGCGGCCCGGGCGGGGCCGGGGCGGGAGCGGTGGACACGGGCAACCTCCGGAAGCCGGTCGGAAGGACGGGGAAGTTCCTGTCAAATGACAGTAACTCTCAAAAGATGGTGACCGTCAATACGCCGAGTGGTACCCGTGCCGTCACGCTCGGTGATGTGTCCTGGAAGTGCGCGTTCCGCACATGGAATTGACGCAACGTTGATCTGTCGTTCGCCGCTTCGGGGCGGCTGCGGGTGACTGTCGGTAGATACGATGTGGCAATCGGTCAGTGCTGGCCGACGCGTGCCGAGAGCGGAGAAGGGGTGGGGCGGCAGGAGCCGACCACTGGCCCGGCGCAGGAAGGGGAGACCGAATGGCCGACAGGGAGTCGAGCGCCCAGATCTGGGGTGCGGCCGTGGTGGTGGGATCGGCGCTGGCCGTGGTCGCCGCTTATCTCATCAACGGCGCCGCGCTGGTGCTGGCGGTCGCCGGGGTCGAGGTGCTGCTGCTGATGGTGTACGTCGGCCGCCGCTGGCGGCTGCTGCACCAGCCGGTCACCCCGCGCGGCCACCAGGCGGCCGGCGTCACCCCCGACGCGGCGCACTGTGAGCGCTGCCGCCGGGCCCGCGAGGCGCTGGACGCCCGCCGGGCCCGCTCCCGCCCGCGCCGGGCCCGCCCGGCGGTGTCGCAGGAGCGCGCGCCGTACGAGCGCGCGCCGCGCGAGCGCCAGGTCCGTGACCGTTCGGCGGGCGCCCGTCCCGCGCACCGCGACCCCGACCGCCCCGACCCCGACCGCGGCCGTCCCGATCACGGTCGCCCCGATCACGGCCGCCCGCCGCGTCCCGCCCCGGAGTGGACAGCGGAACGGGCGGCCACCCGGTCACCGGACCGGTCGGCCGCCCGTCATGGCGTGCCCGGCTCAGCCGACCGGACTGTACGCCACCAGTGAGACCCCGACGTACTGGGTGATGAAGGCCCCGAGGGTGAAGGCGTGGAACACCTCGTGGAAGCCGAACCACTGCGGTGACGGATCGGGCCGCTTGAGCGCGTACACCACCCCGCCGATGCTGTAGAGCACTCCGCCGACGACCATCAGCACCACCACCGTGACGCCGCCGGTGTGCAGGAAGTCCGGCAGGAAGAACACGGCGGCCCAGCCCAGAGCGATGTACACCGGCGTGTACAGCCAGCGCGGCGCGCCGACCCAGAAGACCCGGAACGCGATCCCGGCCAGCGCCCCGCCCCAGGCCACCCAGAGCAGCGCCTGCCGCGCGCCGCCGTCCAGCAGCAGGATGGTGAACGGGGTGTAGGTGCCCGCGATGATCAGGAAGATGTTCGCGTGGTCGAGCCGGCGCAGCACGGCGTCGCCGCGCGGGCCCCAGGTGAAGCGGTGGTAGACCGCGCTGACGCCGAACAGCAGCCAGGCGCTGGCCGAGTAGATCGCGCAGGCGATCCTGGCGGATGTGGAGCCGGCCTGGCAGATCAGCACGATCCCGGCGGCCACCGTGGCGGGGAACATCGCGGCGTGCAGCCAGCCGCGCCACTTCGGCTTGCTCTCCGTACGCTCCGTGCTCTCCACGAGCTCAGCAGTCATGGGCTGCATGCTACCTGTTACCTACGGGTCCGTAGGTTACTGCCGCGTAGGAAGTGGTGCTCATCACTACTTGGACGTTTTGGAGTGTTCGGGGGTGGGGTTGAGGTGCCTCCGCCCGGCCGGAAGCGATGCATTACCAACCAGTAACCGGACTGAATGTAGTAAAAGATGCGTCAATTTCACCGCTGCGCCGTATTCGGGGCTGGAGGGCGGAGCTACGCTGCAAGCACCCTCAAACCCCCGCTACGCCGCCTCCCTGCCGAGATGGCGTGAAACGGAGCGATCGTGTCGAACGAGAACCTCGCTCTCAGCGCATCCGCGCCCACCCGCCACGAGCGTCTGCTGGCCTGGGTGAGCGAGATCGCGGAGCTCACCCAGCCGGAGCGCATCGAGTGGTGCGACGGTTCGGACGAGGAGTACCAGCGCCTCGCGGACCTGCTGGTGGCTCAGGGCACCTTCAAGAAGCTCAACGAGGACAAGCGCCCCAACTCCTACTACGCCGCCTCGGACCCCACGGACGTGGCGCGCGTCGAGGACCGCACCTACATCTGCTCCGAGCAGGAGAAGGACGCCGGCCCGACCAACAACTGGAAGGCCCCCGCCGAGATGCGGGCCGTCTTCCAGGGGGAGAACGGTCTGTTCCGCGGCGCGATGAAGGGCCGCACCATGTACGTGGTGCCCTTCTCGATGGGCCCGGTGGGCTCCCCGCTGGCCGCGTACGGCGTCGAGATCACCGACTCCGCCTACGTCGCCGTGTCGATGCGCGTGATGACCCGCATGGGCCAGGCCGTGCTGGACCAGCTCGGTGAGGACGGCGACTTCGTCAAGGCCGTGCACACCGTCGGTGCCCCGCTCGCCGAGGGTCAGGCGGACGTGCCGTGGCCGTGCAACACCACCAAGTACATCTCGCACTTCCCGGAGACCCGGGAGATCTGGTCCTTCGGCTCCGGCTACGGCGGCAACGCCCTGCTCGGCAAGAAGTGCTACGCGCTGCGCATCGCCTCGACCATGGCCCGCGACGAGGGCTGGCTGGCCGAGCACATGCTCATCCTCAAGCTCACCCCGCCGGCCGACGCCACGGGCCAGGCAGAGCCCAAGTACGTCGCGGCCGCCTTCCCGTCCGCGTGCGGCAAGACCAACCTGGCGATGCTCCAGCCGACCATCCCGGGCTGGAAGGTCGAGACGATCGGCGACGACATCGCCTGGATGCGCTTCGGCGCCGACGGCCGCCTGTACGCCATCAACCCCGAGGCCGGCTTCTTCGGCGTCGCCCCCGGCACCGGCGTGGACACCAACGCCAACGCCATCGAGACGCTCTGGGGCAACACCGTCTTCACCAACGTCGCGCTGACCGACGACGGCGACGTGTGGTGGGAGGGCCTGACCGACGAGCCGCCGGCCCACCTGACCGACTGGCGCGGCAACAGCTGGACGCCGGAGTCCGGCACCCCGGCCGCCCACCCGAACGCCCGCTTCGCCGTGCCGGCCGCGCAGTGCCCGACCATCGCCCCCGAGTGGGAGGACCAGGCGGGTGTGCCGATCTCGGCCATCCTCTTCGGCGGCCGCCGGGCCACCGCCGTCCCGCTGGTGACCGAGTCCTTCGACTGGAAGCACGGCGTCTTCCTGGGCGCCAACATCGCCTCCGAGAAGACCGCCGCCGCCGAGGGCACCGTCGGCGAGCTGCGCCGCGACCCGTTCGCGATGCTGCCGTTCTGCGGCTACAACATGGGTGACTACTTCGCCCACTGGCTGAAGGTCGGCGCCCAGGCGGACGCGGCCAAGCTGCCGAAGATCTACTACGTGAACTGGTTCCGCAAGAACGGCGAGGGCAAGTTCGTCTGGCCCGGCTACGGCGAGAACAGCCGCGTGCTGAAGTGGATCGTCGAGCGCCTGCAGGGCACCGGCGAGGGCGTCGAGACCCCGATCGGCGTGCTGCCGACCGTCGAGGGCTTCGACCTGGACGGCCTGGAGCTGTCGAAGGAGGACCTCGACCTGCTCTTCACCGTCGACGCCGACATCTGGCGCCAGGAGGCCGCGCTCGTCCCGGCCCACCTGGAGCTGTTCGGCGACCACACGCCCACCGAGCTGTGGGACGAGTACCGAGACCTGGTCGCGCGCCTCGGCTGAGCCTGAGCCTCAGCGGAGTGCATCGGAGGTGCGTGGCACGAATCGCGCACCGACCGAGCGACAGGACGGCCGGAGCCCCGCCGGACGATCTTTCCCCGACCAAGGAGATCGTCCGGACCGGGACTCCGGCCGTAGCTTTTCCGGGAGCGGCCGCCCAGGCGCCGTGCTCGCGGAGGAACGCCGTCAGGGCTGGGTGTATCCGCCGAGGAAGTCGCCGATGCGGGTGACGGCGTCCGCGATCTCCTCCGCGCGGGGGAGGGTGACCACGCGGAAGTGGTCCGGTTCGGGCCAGTTGAAGCCCGTCCCCTGGACCAGCAGGATCCGCTCGGCGCGCAGCAGGTCCAGCACCATCTGGGCGTCGTCCTTGATCTTGTAGACCTTCGGGTCGAGCCGGGGGAAGGCGTAGAGCGCGCCCTTCGGCTTGACGCAGCTGACCCCGGGGATGTCGTTGAGCAGCCGCCACGCGGTGTCCCGGGACTCCAGCAGCCGGCCGCCCGGGAGGACGAGGTCCTTGATCGACTGCCGCCCGCCGAGCGCCGCGGCGACGGCGTGCTGGGCCGGCATGTTGGCGCAGAGCCGCATCGAGGCGAGCACGGTCAGGCCCTCGATGTAGCTGCGGGCGCGCTGCCGGTCGCCGGAGAGCACCATCCAGCCGGAGCGGAAGCCCGCGACCCGGTAGGCCTTGGAGAGGCCGTTGAACGTGACGCAGAAGAGGTCCGGGGCCAGGGTGGCCAGCGGGATGTGCTCGGCGTCGTCGTAGAGGATCTTGTCGTAGATCTCGTCGGCGTAGACCACGAGCTTGTGCCGGCGGGCGATGTCGACCAGGCCCTCCAGGACCTCGCGCGGGTAGACCGCGCCGGTCGGGTTGTTCGGGTTGATCACCACGATCGCCGTGGTCCGGTCGGTGACCTTGGACTCGATGTCGGCGAGGTCCGGGTACCACTCGGACTGCTCGTCGCAGCGGTAGTGCACGGCGGTGCCGCCGGCCAGCGAGACCGAGGCCGTCCAGAGCGGGTAGTCCGGGGCGGGGACGAGCACCTCGTCGCCGTCGTCCAGCAGGGCCGTCATGGCCAGCTGGATCAGCTCGGAGACGCCGTTGCCGAGGAAGACGTCCTCGACGGTGAGGCCGTGCAGGCCGCGGTCCTCGTAGTGCATCACCACGGCGCGGCGGGCCGAGAGCAGGCCCTTGGAGTCCCCGTACCCGTGCGCGGAGGAGAGGTTGCGCAGGATGTCCTGGAGGATCTCGGGGGGCGCGTCGAAGCCGAACACGGCGGGATTGCCGGTGTTGAGCTTCAGGATGCGGTGGCCCTGCTCCTCCAGCCGCATCGCCTCGTCGAGCACCGGGCCGCGGATGTCGTAGCAGACGTTGGCGAGCTTGCTGGACTGGATGACCTGCATGCCTGCCTACTTTAGGGGTACGGCGGGGCGGTCCGGCACGCGTGCGGGGACGCGCGCCGGACCGCCCTCAGTGCCTGCCTTCGATCGGCAGGCGGGTGGCTTAGCCGACCTTCCAGACCAGCGGCTCGGTGTCCAGAACGCTGCCGAAGGAGAGGAACTGCGGCGGAGTGCCGTTCGGAACGAGATAGACCGCACACTGCTGCTGGGCCTGGCCGTCCGGCAGGGTGCCGGGCTTCTTGCCGGCGTCGCACTGCGGGATCGACTTCATGACGACCGGGGCCGGCAGGATGCCGGACGCCTTGGCGTCCGTGTTCACCTTGAACCGCATCATGAAGTACTCGTCGGTCAGCGGGGCACCGGTGCGGTTGGTGAACGAGACGGTGACGTAGTAGGGGGTCTTGCCCTCCACGTCGGCCGGCTTGAAGTTGAACGGCGCGATCTCGGCCGCGGTGCCCTTGACCACCGAGACCGGGGTCACGTCGGCCTTGGTCTTGCCCTGGTAGCTGCCGGTCGCGGTGAGCGCCAGCGGGTTGCCGAAGCCGACCTTGCCGCTGCCGCCGCTCGCGCCGCCGATCGGGTTGCCGCTGGTGGTGGCCGTGGGGGCCGGGTTGGCGCCGCCCGTGCCGCCGGTGGTCGTCCCGCCGGTGGCCGCGCCGCCGGTGCCGGCCG